>JAFYFO010000093.1 GCA_017543725.1 Eubacterium sp. | reverse complement strand
GTTTCATTTGAACACCAATATAATATTTGGTAATCAATGCGGGCGATTCGTGAATCGCCCCTACGGTTGAAAAGGAAGCGTTTTTGTTTCATTTGTGTGCCAATAAAATATTTGGTGATCAACGCGGTGCGTCGAGGGCGTCGCACCCTACGATTGTTGTATAGGTAACGAAAACGGTAGGGGCGGATATCATCCGCCCGAATATAATCAAGCGCGAATGTGTCGCCCGAAATTTTCCATTTTGCATTTTGAATTTTGCATTATAATAATGCTTCTTGCATTTTTTGATAAAATATAGTAAAATGTTTAATTGGTTTTGAAAACCAATAATTCAACAAAAACTTTCAGGAGAATATAAAAATGGTACGTGCTATTGTTGGCGCCAACTGGGGCGACGAAGGAAAAGGCAAAATAACCGATATGTTTGCAGAGCAGAGCGATATTGTTATCCGCTTTCAGGGAGGTGCAAACGCAGGCCACACGATTATCAATGAGCATGGAAGATTTGCGCTTCACTTAATGCCCTCGGGCGTTTGCTATGAACACACAACCTGCATAATCGGCAACGGCGTTGCGCTTGATATCAACAAATTTATCAACGAACTTGAGCAGGTTAAAAAGGCGGGGCTTAATCCGAAACTTCTTGTTTCCGAAAGAGCGCAGATTTTAATGCCCTACCATATCAAACTTGATGAATATGAAGAAGAGCGCCTCGGCAAAAACGCTTTCGGCTCAACAAAGAGCGGAATTGCTCCGTTTTTCTCCGATAAATTTTCAAAAATCGGAATTCAGGTTAACGAACTTTTCGACGACGAAACTTTAAGGGCAAAACTCAAAAACATCTGCACTCTTAAAAACCTTGCGCTTGAGCATATCTATCATAAGCCGCTTCTTGATGAAGAGGAACTTTATAACACCTGTATGGAATATAAAGAGAAGATTGCCCCCTATGTCTGCGACACTCATAAATATCTTGCCCAGGCTATTAAAGACGGCAAAAACATTCTTCTTGAGGGTCAACTCGGAACGCTTAAAGACCCCGATTTCGGAATCTATCCGATGGTTACATCTTCATCAACCCTTGCGGGATACGGCGCAGTCGGCGCAGGAATTCCTCCCCACAAGATTGAGGATATCGTTGTTGTAACAAAGGCATATTCCTCAGCGGTCGGCGCAGGCGAATTTGTTTCCGAAATCTTCGGCGACGAGGCTCAGGAACTTCGCATACACGGCGGCGATAAGGGCGAATTCGGCGCAACAACGGGCAGACCGAGAAGAGTTGGCTGGTTTGACTGCGTTGCTTCAAAATACGGCATTGAATGTCAGGGCGCAACCCAGGTTGTTATGACAGCGCTTGACTGCCTTTCATATCTTGAAGAAATAAAAGTTTGCGTTGCATATGATATCAACGGAAAAATAACAAAGGATTTCCCCGTTACTCCCGAACTCAAGAAGGCAAAGCCCGTTCTTAAAACCTTCAAGGGCTGGCACTGCGATATAAGGGGAATCAAGAAATATGAAGACCTTCCGCAGGAAACAAGGGACTATGTTGAATTCATTGAAAACGAAATGGGATGCAATATAACAATGGTTTCAAACGGACCTGAAAGAGAAGCAATAATCCACAGAAAATAATAAAAAAATAAACCCCGGGAACGCTGAGTTCCCGGGGAGTTTTTTGTTTTATTCGCCTTGTGATATATAAAGCGCCGAAGTGTTGATATTTGTGTTGTCAACATACCAACTCGAACCGATTTTAACAACGAAAAGTTCCTGAGTTGCAACCGTGTTGCCGTTTTGGTCTTTAACTTCAAGGGAAACTTTGGCAGCGCCTTCAATATCTGCGCTGCAATCAAGTTTTTCAAAAGCGTTTACCATATTGGTTTTAAAAGCGTGCTTTTTATCAACATCGGTTAAACCGAATTTATCAGCCTTCGCCTCGCCGCTTTTTGCAACGGGTTTTATTCTTTTTGAAAACTCTTCGGCATATGCCTTTGCGTCTGCCTTAGAGAGTTCTTCGCAGGATTTAACTTCGGTTGTCAGTTTATAAACAGGCTGCTCTTCCGTTACGGTTTGCTTTTTGCCGTCAACAATATTTTCGGTTTCAACCTTTTCAATATTGCCGAACATAACCTGATATGCGCCGATTGTTTCCTCCCTCAAAACCTTTTTGTTATCGGGAGTGAAAGTTCTCTTTGTTCCGGTTAAAGAATCGGCATATGTCTGAACATTTGCTTCAAGAGCGCCAAACATAAATTCGGTGTTCATAAATTCATCGCCGTAAACCGCTTTGCGCACTTCTGTAAGTCTTGAAAAATACTTATCAAAAACAGCGTCGTATTTATCCCAGCCCTCTGTTTTAATAAGTTCGCAATAGTAAGCATACATAGTGTTGTATACTTCGTCTATTGCCTTTTGCTCTTCTTCGGAGCCTGTTCCGACGAAATCCGCCTGTTTAACATCGTCGCCGTCGTTAACATAGGGGCGCATATATGCGTTTATGATGAAATCGCCGTATTTCTGATTTTTTGAAACAAGCGTTGTTTTGTATGCGTTATATCCGTCGCCCGTTTGAATAATTCCGTCAACATAGGACTGAGCAATCTTCTCGGGGGAGAATGCCGTATATTTTGTTACAACGGAAAAAATAGTCATAACAACCAGAACAACTGCAAGAATTATGCTTGTTAAAACCGCATAAACGCCTGTATTGAAGCCTTTTTTGTCTTTATTAGCCATTATGCTCCCTCCTTATTCCGAAATCTGTTTTCCGTCTTCGGTTGCTTCAACGGACTGCGCTTCAACAGCCTTTGCAACCTCTTCGGTTAAACTTTCCTCATCTTCGCTCTGAGCCGCTCTCTTTTCAAGAAGCGCAGCGGTTATTCTTTCCTTCTTCTCTCCAACCATATCATAGAAGAGAATCGGAACAAACTGAAGAACAACGAATAATGCAGGAATTATTGTGTATATCGCAAGGAATCTGTTTAAGGTGGAGTCGCTCTGAGTTGCATAGGCAACATTTGCGCTCTGGGAAAGTTGATATCCCGACCAGGTGTAAACAAGAGTCGGTGCAAGCCATTTTGTGAGCGCGGAAGCGATTTTTGAAAACAAGCCGTAGCCCGCATATGCAAGGCCTTCCTGGCGCTTGCCCGTTTTGTATTCCATTTCATCAATACAGTCTGCAATCATAATATTCGGAGTAACATTTGTGTTGCCGTGCTGAATTCCGCAGAAGAAATTGAGGATTAAGAAAGGAATGATAAGGGTGCTGTTGAAGCCGATTCCCTTTGAAACGAAATAAAGAATTGCAAGCGATGAAGCGCCGTAGCAACAGAAGAGGATATATGTTCTCTTTGTTGAAAACTTCTTTAAAACAAGGTTAACAAGAAGCGTTCCGACCGCGGTTCCGATTCCCATAGGAAGCATAAGAGCAAGTTTCAAGCCCTTTGAACCGAGAAGATAAACCGCTATGTAGAGAGAAACGGTTCCGTAAACGCCTCTGCCGAAGCCGAAAAGTTTTGTCAGCGAAACCATTAAAAGGTTTTTATTGGTGAAAACAAGTTTAACGGATTCGATAAGAGAAACTTTCTCGGTTGTGTAGGGAACTCTTT
>JAFYFO010000092.1 GCA_017543725.1 Eubacterium sp. | reverse complement strand
GTCATGAGCCAGGATCAAACTCTTAAAACTTTGTATCTAAACGCCCTACTTCCTTTCAAGCGCTCAAATCATTTTAATGTCCGATCAGCTCTTCGCTGTCGTCTATCATTACTGCTTCGCTCTTTCTTCAAGAGCGGGAGTTAAGTTAACTCAATTTAATTTAAATCGGGTTCCTTTTCATCGTTGTTTAATTTTCAAGGTCCTTGCCGCCATCTGCAAAAGGGTTGAAAAAAATAACCGCAAGAGTTTTTGTCTCGCCTCTCTCGCGACGGCTTAGCCATAATAGCAGATTAAAAAGCAAATGTCAACACTTTTTTTAAAAAAACTTTTCTTCTTTTACACCCCGCCGTGCGTGCCTCATTTTTTGAATTTAATCACAACCCCAACATCTGCTGAGTTCTATCAAAAACTGCACAAGATATATTAATGTTTATAATATATTATGATTAATTGATATATATAGTTATGAATCTTGTTTTAAAAGCCTTTTCAATAAGTTCCATCTTTTCTTTTATATCACTGTATAGAATATTATATTCATAAATGTTTAAAGAGTCATCGGAAAATGAAATAATATTCGCGCTGTCTTTGAGAAGAATGCTTGTGTTATAGTATGCGATATTAATTCCCGTTAAAAAAACCAATCCTGCACACAGCAGGATGAGAACGGCTTTTTTCATTTTAATCAATCCTTTGTTTTAATTATTAATAACATAATTCTCATCAAGGAGTTTTGCAAGGGCGTTTCCGAAAAGCCTTGCGGAATAGCATGCCTCGTCAAGTGTGTTTGCGTCCGTTCCGATTTCGAGCAGGAATGAATCATGGGTTTCAAACATATTATATTTTCTCTCGGAGAAGAGAATCGGGCGCATAACTCCCGGATAGAGTTCGTTCACTTTATTTTGAACAGCCAAATCAAATCTCAGATTATATTCCCAGTCGGGAAAGTTTTTAACCCTTCCCCACTCACAGCCTGAGATAATCATCATTTTTGCAGCCTTTTTTCCGTTTATAACCGCAGTCGGTTTAACTTTTGTTTTGTTTGAATATGTAATATCATCCCTGTGCAAATCAATGGTTATATCAATCGAGGGATATTCTTCAAGATATTTTTCAACGCTTTTTCTTGACTCATCATAACTTGAATTATAATCTTCATCGTGGATTTCTTTATCGTGGATAACCGAAAAGCCCGCTTTTTTCAGATATTTTTCAAGTTCATCTCCGACCCGCACAACATTTTTTGAAATATCTTTTGAGCGCGAGTCGGATTTTATATAATAACCCGAATCGAGGAGAGCATAAGCCTCGGTTGTGTGAGAATGGTAAATCAGAACGGTGGGTTTTGATTTATCTTTTATTTTAAGTTCCGCTCCCTGGGAGAGCAGATTTTTGATATTCGGCTTATAAAACGATTTTGGAATTTTGCTTTGGATTTCCAGATTTTCAAACGAAATTATTGTTCCGCCGCCCTGATACGCTTCTTCGCTTGTTTTGCCGATTGCATCTGATTTCTTTTGTTTTTTCTTTGCTTCTTTCATCAGTTTCTCAACATCCGCAGGCGTTTTTGTTATTTCACGAGAGTCATCGCTGTCCTTTGAACCTATCGTATTCATAACCGCCTCTTCCCCGTTTCGGGTGTTATTATTATTCTCTTTTTCATCAAAATTATAATCGGAGAATTTTGATTTTGCATTTTCTGCAATAAGCGAAGGCTCAGAGAGATTTAT
This sequence comes from Eubacterium sp., assembly GCA_017543725.1. Lineage (GTDB taxonomy): Bacteria > Bacillota > Clostridia > Oscillospirales > Acutalibacteraceae > Eubacterium_R. Next base: position 394 of record JAFYFO010000092.1, on the reverse strand, counting down.
CAGCGCATATGACGCCGCAAAAACTTCTTTTTTGAAATACGGAGAAACATTAATAATAATGCCTGCCAACCCGAATATTATAACCGAATTGAGAAACATAATAAAAAGTTGCTTTTTCAAAATTATTCACCATATATTAATATGATATATAATACATATTTATCCCACAAGGGCGAATAAATCTCTCGGGTTGATGTTTTTCTGGAAGCAAACATTGATTCCCATTCCAATAAGTTTCGCGCCCTGCTCGGTTATTCTGTCTATTTCCCTCGGCGTTACAAAAGTGTCGCCGTTTGAATCGCCGCTGAGCGCCGCCATACTAAGCACGGTCGGAATCCCAATTGCAATAACGGGAACGCCCATTGTTTTTTCGGATATTTCGTTTCTGTGGTTG
>JAFYFO010000091.1 GCA_017543725.1 Eubacterium sp. | reverse complement strand
TGAACGGTGAGGATTCATTCGAAAAATTCCGCGGTGTTTCGGACATCAAGGGTTGGCTGATGAATCAGTAATTGCAATGATGATTTGACTGCGTCATGAATTGGCAGAGCCGTGAATTCTCGCTGCGCTCCATGAATTGAATTGCTTGTAAAACAATGCTAAAGGCAATTCATGCACTTGTGCAATTCATGTTGATAAACAATTCATGCGACGAAGGAGCAATTCATTATAATTTGTAGGGGAGGGTCTCCGTGCCCTCCCATATTTTATGATTGGAGAAAACTATGTACGATATAATTGTTATCGGCGGAGGACCCGCGGGAATGACTGCGGCGCTTTACGCTCAGAGAAACGGAAAACAGGCGCTCGTTATCGAAAAAGCAGGCTTCGGCGGTCAGATAACCCATTCGCCGAAGGTTGAAAACTATCCCTCAAGACTGACTATGAGCGGAAATGAATTTGCCGATGAACTTTTTTCGCAGATTCTTGAACAGGGCGCTGAATTTGAAATTGAAACAGTTTGCAAAATTGAGGATTTGGGCGCATATAAAGCAGTTTTAACCGAAGAAGGAAGCAGATTTGAAGGCAAAGCCGTTATTATCGCAACGGGCGTTAAACACAGAATGCTCGGCCTTGAAGGCGAAAATGATTTGGTTGGCGAGGGAATTTCTTTCTGCGCAGTTTGCGACGGTGATTTTTATAAGAATAAAACCGTTTGCGTTGCAGGCGGAGGAAACAGCGCGCTCCAGGAAGCAATCCTTCTTTCCGATAAATGCTCAAAGGTTATAATGCTTCAGGATATGCCTTATTTCACAGGCGAACAGCGCCTTCAGGATGTTCTTTTCGCAAGAAATAATGTTGAAGCCCACACAGGGGTTAAGATTGAAAAACTCTTAACTCAAAACGGCGAATTCAGCGGAGTTGAAATCAAAGATGCAAACGGAAAATCAACGCAGATAAATTGCGACGGACTTTTCGTTGCAATCGGTTTGATTCCCGAAAACGAGCCTTTCAAGGCGTTTGCGGACCTCAACGATTTCGGCTATTTTGATTCAAATGAATCCTGCACAACGAAAACTCCGGGAATCTTTGTTGCAGGCGATTGCAGAAGCAAAATGATTCGCCAGATAACAACTGCGGCGGCAGACGGAACAATCGCGGCGCTTGCAGCGTGCAATTATATAAATCAGCAATAATAAAACAAGCATCGAATTTTCGATGCTTGTTTTTATATCAGATATTTAATTATCAGTTCCGTTATAAAAACCCCTGTTGATGCGCCGAGTGCAACGGTTAAAAGTCCCTGTTTGAAATATGCAAGAATCAGCGCGATTGCAACCCCTGCGATTGCCGATGCGATATGGTCGGTTGCGAAGAAAACGGCGGGAATTGTCATAACCGATAAAACCGCATAGGGCATATAGTGAAGAAAAGAGAGGATGAATTTATTTTCAATCTTCTTTTTTATTAAAACAAGGGGTATTGCTCTTATGAGGTATGTTACTATCGCCATTGTCAGAAGGTAGGGAAGAAAGAGGTCAAATTTCATTTTTTTCCTCCTTTTCTGCTTCAATCGGGAAAAGAACTGCCGAAACGGCGCTTGCAATAACCTCGCAGATTATGATAACAAATCCGCTCTGAACTTTTGAAAGCAGCGGCACAAATCTGAAAAGACAACTGAGAACTATTGCGATAAGAACACAGAAAAGAACATGCTTATTCTCTTTTGCAGGCGGAACAACAATTGCAATAAACATTCCGTAAATCGCAATGCCGAGCGCTGAAATCAAAAGGGCGGGGAGGATGTTTCCCGCAACGGCGCCGACTATTGTTCCTGCGCTCCAGCCGAGCCACGGAGTGAGTATCAGCCCGAACATATAATTTCTGCCGACTTCTTCTTTTGATGAAGCAACTGCGAAAACCTCGTCCGTGTTGACAAAGGCGATAATGAATCTGTCAAATAAAGAAACGCTGCTGTCGAGTTTCTGCGAGAGGGTTATGCTCATAAGCGCGTATCTCAGATTTATGATGAACTGGCTTGCCGCGAGTTCAAAAAGCGTTCCTCCCGAAACGATTATCGGAATTGCCGCAAGTTGACCCGCCGAGGTGACATTGGTCATTGAAATCAAAAGCGCTTCAAAAGATGAAAGCCCGTTTGAAACCGCAAAAATTCCGAATGCAAAGGCAACCGAAAAGTAGCCAAGGCAAATCGGAATTCCTCCAACTATTCCTTTTAAAAATGTGTTTTCTTGAATTTCACGGAACTTTTTCATAGCAAGATATTATCACAAGCATATTTCTATGTCAAGAATTACGAAAAACTGTAAATAAGAAAAGCAGGAGATAAAATCTCCAACTTAACTAATACATTTACCTTGCAAATACTATTTCAGTCTGTTTTCTATACTTTTAATTCTATCTTCTAATTTTTTCTTCTGAGTTACTGTTTCATAAAGAGTTGTAAAATACTCAATAAGGCTTTTATCATCGAATATGAGTTTCCCAACCGTAAAGGCAGTTGGAAATTGAAATACTGTAGTTTTATCAGAAAACTTGATTGTTACCATTGTGCCGTCCTGCTCAGTTACAATGCCGATGCCATATTGCTTGTGCTCAATATTCAATCCAACAATAGAAATGTTTTCAATGGTATCGTACAAATCTAAAACTTGGTTCAGTTCTGCTTCTGCCTCAACGAGTTGGTTTTGCAGGTTTTCATTTCGAGCAAGTTCAGCCCTTTCGGATGCTGTCATCTTTTTCGGCTTTTTTATTTCAATGCCTGAATACATTCCGTAAGCAACAGCACAATATATAATATTAAAGGTTAAAAGGTGATATTCGCTGTCTTGATACATATCATTGTTTATTCTTGACTTTTGCAATGCTATAAGTTCAGGAGTATCCTTAATTTTTTCAATTATTATATCACACATATGATAATAGTTCTTTAAACTGAATTCTCTGCCCGAGCCGAGTGGTCTATCATATTCAATGCATCGGGCAAACGCCTGTGCTTGGGAAGATTTGTATAAGAAATTGCTATCCGGATACATTATCGTAAGATACAAAAGAGCATATCGAAACTCTTGTTTATATTTCCACTTGTTTGGAGCATATTGGTCAAGCATTGTATTGAAGTCATCTACGAATTTCCAAATTTTTGCTTCGCGCATAGTCAGGTCACCATCATCATTTGTATACAAATCACGAAAAAGTGAGCGAACACGCTCTTTTGTTTCAGGCTTCTCTGCAAAATATACGATTCCGTTCGTTGGGCAAACAAAAGCATTGTCAACAAGCCATGCAGCATCTTTTATTGCATTTTTAAACATTGACGCAAAATCTTCTGCTTCAATGTCAAAATAGTCTTTAAACCTCTTGAATGCGAGCCACTTTGAAAATTCATTGTGTGAATTGTTATTAATGAGATCAAAATGATTAATATATTCATGTATGATTTTGTCAAAATTATTATAATTCATAATATTGAGCCATTCCTATTAAGTAAATTATTATTTAAATTATACGCTATAATTAACGCTATTTCAACTGCAATAAATTTGTGTCCAATAATTAACCACATAATAAAATATTAGTTGACAATTTCAGAATAATTTCATATAATAAAAATGAACAAGGAGTTATCCGATAGACGGTTAGCCCCTAAGAATAGTTTAAATAACCGTTCTCATTGGCGTGGGGCGGTTATTTTTTTGACGCAAAAATAATGACTATTATAAGTACAAGTGTAATTATAGTATAGTAATATTCCATGCCATCACCCCCTAAATCAGATTCAGAGGGCAATGCCCTCTATTTGAAATAAAGGGCTAACCGTCCACCGTTTTTTCGCGATAAACTCCTTGCCGGAGGTCTTAACCTCCATATATCCATTATACTGTATTAAATTATAAAAGTAAAGAAAAATTCAAACAAATATTCTAACTGCTTTATAAAGAACAATGGCATAGTATAAACTATACCATTGTTCTTTACTTTATTATGGTTTTGTTAATGTGATTTTAAGAAGAGTAATCCTTTGCGAGATGTTTAATAATTTTCTTCTCTGATTTCAAAGAAACTCTGCGGATGGGCGCAAACGGGGCAAATTTCGGGTGCGTTTGTTCCGACAACGATGTGACCAC
>JAFYFO010000090.1 GCA_017543725.1 Eubacterium sp. | reverse complement strand
ATGCGGACATTTGAGCAGTGATCGGGGTCGATTCCGTCTGAATTGGCAACATCAAGGTCGTTGAGAATACGGATTTTATCTATCAGAACATCGTCGCATCCTGCGGGATGAAGAGTCCAGAAAGGAGCGTCAACAACCGTGAAATCCCTGAACGATATATGATTGCTTTTTTCAACATAAATCGCAGTCGGACGGGGATAAAAATCGCCCGTAACATAGTATCTGTCCTTCCTCTGAACAAAGGCGTGGCCGTTTGCGTCAATCGTTCCTTCTCCGCTTATCGTGCAGTTATCCGCCTCATAAGCATAGATGAAAACAAAACTCGGTTTTCCCGTTACGGGGTTTCCGATAAGAGCGGTTTTCGGGTCGTTAATCAGTTTGTTGGGTCTGATATAGCCGTCTATATTGCTTGTCGCCTTGATTTTTGAGCCTTTCTGAATGTGCAAATCAACATTTGCCCTGAGCCTTATTGAATCGGAATAAAAAACTTTTCCGCTGGGCAAAACAACCCTTCCGCCGCCGTTTTTGGCGCAGTCGTCGATTGCGTGCTGAATTGCAAAAGCGTCGTTTGTTTGTCCGTCGCCCTTGGCGCCGTATTGCAAAACATTATATAATTTCATTTTATCACCCGTTTCCTGAGCATTTTATCTTAAATATGATAACATAAAAAAATACTATTTACAATGCTTTTTAAATGATATATTATTGGAATAACAATATTTAGGCAGAGTGAAATGAATCCGAACCGCCTGAAATGCAGTTCTTAAGCGAAATTCGAATTTTTCACTCTTGCATTACGTCAGTAAAGCTGCGATCTCAAAATCCAAATTTCATCTTAATTCCAAGCATTTCAGGTGCGAAGCAGTTTAAAATGAGCTGATTTGGCTTAGGTCAAGGCAAATAACACAGGAATACTTTCGTATTACGAGTATATTTAACGCAGAGATAAGGCGAATCAGCCATTTTAAACCGTGTTCGGATTCGTTTCGCTCTGCCTAAAGGAAATGATTGCTTGAAAAATCAGATAAGAAGAATAGAACTGCTTGATGAACTTCGCGGATTTGCAATTCTTGCAATGATTGTTCACCACACTTTTCTTGATATAGGATTCGTTCTCGGACTTGATTGGGGATATGAAATTTTTGATAAACTCTGCGTTTTTCAGCCTGTCTTCTGGGCGATATTCATTATCATATCGGGAATTTGCTCGCGCCTTTCAAGAAATACGCTGAAAAGGGGATTAATCGTTTTCGGAGCAGGGCTTGCGGTAACGCTTGTTACAGCGGTTATTATGCCGAAAATCGGGATAACCGGGGCTGAAATTTATTTCGGAATTCTTTCCTGTCTCGGCTTATGTATGATAATAACGGGGCTGATTATGCCCTTGATTGAAAAGTCAAACGCAATAATCGGAATGGCTGTTTGCGCCGTGCTTTTTGCGGTTTTCTATTCAGTCGGTTCGGGCTTTCTTTTGTTCGGGCTGATAAAACTTCCGAAAGTGCTTTATCAGACGAATTATTTAATGCCCCTCGGTTTTTATAACTCAAGTTTTGAAAGCGCCGATTATTTTGCGCTGCTTCCGTGGCTT
>JAFYFO010000089.1 GCA_017543725.1 Eubacterium sp. | reverse complement strand
TGCTGCTTTCCGTGAAATGATTTGCTCAGACACAGTTGAAGAGAGAGAAGAAGCTCTTGATAAGATTCTTCCTTATCAGCAGGGCGACTTTGAAAAGCTTTATGAAGCTCTTGAAGGCTGCCCCGTTACAATCAGATTCCTTGATCCTCCGCTTCACGAGTTCGTTCCCACTGAGGAAGCTGATATCGAGAAGCTTGCAAAGGCTAAGAATAAGACCGTTGCAGAGATTAAGGGTATCATTCAGGGTCTCCACGAGTTCAACCCGATGATGGGTCACAGAGGACTTCGTCTTGCTGTAACATATCCTGAGATTGCTAAGATGCAGACAAAGGCTGTTATCCGCGCTGCAATCAATGTTAAGAAGGCTCATCCTGATTGGGATATGGTTCCCGAAATTATGATTCCTCTTTCATGCGATTCAAAAGAACTCAAGTATGTTAAGGATATCGTTGTTGCAACTGCAGATGCAGAAATCGCTGCTGCAGGAAGCGATATGAAGTATGAAGTTGGTACTATGATTGAAATTCCGCGTGCCGCTCTCACTGCTGCTGATATCGCTAAGGAAGCAGAGTTCTTCTGCTTCGGAACAAACGACCTTATTCAGATGATATTCGGCTTCAGCCGTGATGACGCAGGTAAGTTCCTTGATGCATACTATGATGCAAAGATTTTCGAAAACGACCCGTTTGCAAAACTCGACCAGGCAGGCGTTGGCCAACTTATGGAAATGGCTGTTGAAAACGGTAAGAAAACAAGACCTTCACTCCACTGCGGTATCTGCGGTGAGCACGGCGGCGACCCGAGTTCGGTTGAATTCTGCCACAAGATTGGTCTTGACTATGTTTCATGCTCACCCTTCCGTGTTCCGATTGCACGCCTTGCTGCCGCTCAGGCTGCAATAGCAGAAAATGCTGCAAAGGCTGCAACCGCAGAAGAAAAGAAGGAAGAGATTGAAGAGAAACTTGCTGCTGCAAAAGAAACTTTAGGTAAACTTCAGGAAGTTGCAGCAGGCGCAACAGAAGAATTCAAAGAAGTTGTTGCAAAAGGTCTCAAGAGCATTAAAGCAGGCTGGGACGAAGCAAAGAAAACTTTCGACGCTGAATAATTAACCATAACAAAAAGAATCCCCGAGAAATCGGGGATTTTTTTGTTAGCGGCTGGTGGTTAGTGTGCTGTTGATTTTCGTTTTTAATTGTTGTAAAATACTTTTGACATATTTTTTGTTTAGTGTGACTTATTAACAGAAACATTATCTGAGGTGCGATATGGAATTTATTAAGGCGTTTTTTGAAAGCAACACGCAGACCGCTCTAATTTCAATGGGAATAACTGCGCTGGCGCACATTTTCTTTGCTGTTGCGGTTTATATTGATTCAAAAATCAACCATATTAAATACAGAGTTTTATGGACTGCTTTATCCTTAATTTTCGGCGGATTTACCACTGCGATTTATTTTGTTTTTCGCAGAATGTTGCACACGAAGGTTCCGATTGTCTGCACAAAATGTGGCAAAAAAGCCCCGAAAAACGCCAAGGTCTGCCCCAAATGCGGCAATAATCATTTTGCGCCAAAGCATTATGAAAACGTTGGTTCAATCAAAACAACCATAATTGCGCTTCTTGCAGCAGGCGCTGTTCTTTTCGCCTTTGATGCGTGGTATACCCAGTATAGCCCGTGGGCTGTTGATGAAGAAGTAATTGTTGAAGAATTTGATGATTATCTTTATGACGATATTCGCTTCGGTTATGAGGAAAACGGAAAGATTGTTTATTACGACCGAGAGGGAAAACCATATAGCGACCCATACAATGTTTACTTTTATGATAAAGACGGTAACATTTTCACATTTGAGGCTGATTTATATGTTTCTGTTTCAGGCTCTAAAAAGATTTCAAGCGAGGCTGCATTGGTTGACAGCAACGGATATTTTGTTGATGCCGAGAAAGAGTTTGGAAATATTCCTTCAAGCGTTCCATTTAAGGATACGGACGGAACAATGTATTACTCTGCAAGAGACGTCAGCTGGGACAAGGACGGCAAAATGGTTTATACCTCAAACGGAAACCCAATAAATTAAAAGGAGTGCTTCGGCACTCCTTTTTTTAGTTTCGCGTTTCGCGTTTCGCGTTGCGCGTTATCGGTTGTTTTTATTGCAGTTCAATGGTTTGCTTCTCCTGTGTGAAGCCCCGTCCTCGGACTTCTTTTATTTTTGTAACGGTAACGAAGGCTTCGGGGTCTATGCTTCTTATCAATTCGTTTGCGGCATAGAGTTTTCGCGGATGAATAACGCAGATTATGCCCTTTCCTTTTTCCCTGAGAGCGCCCGTTTCGATATAACTCATTGTAACGCCGACTCCAAGGTCGGTTAAAAGCATTGTTCTTATTTCCTCGTATTTCTGAGAAATAACGAATAATTCAATCTGCGACTGACCCAAAACCATTGCCTTATCAAGAACAATGCTTTCAAGAACGAGAACAACAATTCCAAGCATAATGCTTTCGGAATCCGAAACAATCGCCTGAGCGCCGACAACTATGATATCCGTTATATAAACGAAAATGGCAACCGATTTATGAAAAACTTTAGCCAAAATAAGATTTGTTATATCCATACCTCCGGTTGAAGAGCCGACGCGCATAACAATTCCGAGCGAAAGTCCCATCAAAACGCCTGCGAAAAGCGCGGCAAGCAGCGAATTATCCGTCAGTTTATCAATGCCGGGAATTTTCTGAAACAGGGATAAAAACAGGGGATATAAAAAGGTGCTTGCAATCGAGGTGAAAAAGAGTTTTCTTCCTATTATAATAAGCCCTAAAACCAATAAAACGGTGTTTAAAAGGAAAACAACAAGGGCGGTGTCTATCGGAAAAAGCTTTGCGAGAACAAGCGCTATGCCCGTTGTTCCTCCCATAATAATATTGTGGGGAATAATAAAAGCCGAAACAAGAAACGCAAGCAGCGCGTTTCCGGCAACAACCATAAATGCGGTTGTTAAAATATCAAGAATATGCTTTTTGTTTTTCATTTTATGCGCCTCCGAAAGTATCTTAGTAAAAGAAAAGCGAAAAATCAAGAGAGTTTATAGAATATTTATACATTATGCGCATATATCTCTTTTTAATACATAATTATGTTAACATAATTAAAGGGGGAGGCTGAAAATATGCTTTTGCTCAGTTCAATGGATTTCAATAATGAAAATTCCAAAAGAATAATTCTTGAAAATCTTCCGAAGGATATAAAGGAATGTCGGATTCTTTATTTTGTTAACGAGAATTTCACAAGGGAAAACCTTGAAAAGCGCGCATATCGCGACAGGCTTAAAAAATGCGGCTTTGCAAAAAAGAATATATTTGTTTTTGATTATGATAATCCCGAAGATTTTGATTATCCCGATATAGATTTAATCTTTATCGGCGGAGGAAACACCTTTGCAACGCTTAATAAAATAAGGGCGTCGGGTGCGGATAAAATAATCAGTGATTATGTTATCAATAAAGGCGTAACCTATATCGGCTCAAGCGCAGGCGCGCATATCGCTTCAAGCAATATTGAGCATATTAAAAATTTTGATGAAATTCCGAAGGGCTTTTCCGATTTCAACGGGCTGAATTTTTTTGACGGAATTCTTATCTGCCATTTTTCGCAGGAAAGAGAGAAATACGCTCTTGAAGCGGAAAAGGAGGGAAAATACAAGGTTTATCGCATTTCGGATGACGATTGCTTAGTTCTATAAGAAAAGAGGCTGCCTCACTTTTTTCGTGAGACAGCCTCTTAATTTTATTCGGCAACACATTCATCAAGCGCTTTGATGATTGCTTCTTTATCCATTTTTCTTCCGATGAAAACGATTTTGTTAACTCTGTCGCCGTAAACGGGGTGCCATGCGGCAGCAATATCGGGATTCATTGCAAGAATTTCTTTTTTATCCTTTTCGGGGAAAGCGGCAATCCAGAGTCCGTCGTCAACGGCGGTTTTTTGTTTTCCGCTCTGCTCAAAAATGTATGCGGTGTCGGGGTCTTCGGTTATCCAGAAAAGTCCCTTTGCCCTGATAACTTCCTTCGGCCATTTTGCAAAAACAAAGGTTTCAAATTTTGCTTTGTTGAAGGGCTTAACATTCTGATAAACAAAGGTTGAAATGCCGTATTCCTCTGCCTCGCCCTCTTCATGATGATGGTGGTGATGGTGATGATGTGAGCCGTGGTGCTCGTGGCCGCCGTGTTCATCATGGTCGTGGTGATGCTCGTGTTCATCGTGGTCGTGGTGTTCGTGATCATCGTGGTCTTCGTGGTGATGTTCGTGTTCCTCGTGATGAGTTTCGGAATTTTCTCCCTCGCGCTCCATTGCCTGAATCCAGCCTGCGCTTTCAAGGATTTTTTCGTAATCAAATCTGTTTGTTGAAAGAATATCCTTAACATCAACATTGCCGAATGTTGTTTCAATAATCTTTGCTTTCGGCTGAAGCGCTCTGATAACTTCAAGAACATCCGCTTTTTCTTTATCATTAACTTCATCAATCTTGTTGAGAACAATTGTTGTGCAGTATTCAATCTGCTGAATGAGAAGGTTTTCGATATCCTCTTCATCAAGATTTTCTTTGAGAAGGTCTGCGCCCGAGCCGAATTCATCAGCCATTCTTTTGGCGTCAACAACGGTTGTTATATTATCGAGATATGCAACTCCGGGGAGTTTAACATTTTTATCCGTTCCGTCGAGCATACAGATTGAGCCTGCGATCGGACCCGGTTCGCAGATTCCCGAAGCCTCAATAAGAATGTAGTCAAACTTCTTTGATTTTGCAAGGTCGATAATCTGATTCATAAGGTCAACCTTGAGCGTGCAGCAAATGCAGCCGTTTGAAAGCGGAACGAGGTCGCCGTCTTTCTGAGTGACATTTCCGCCTTTTGCGATAAGGGAAGCGTCGATATTAACCTCGCCGATATCGTTAACTATAACGGCAACTTTGTAGCCCTCCTGATTGGCAAGAACATGGTTTAAAACCGTTGTTTTTCCCGCTCCGAGGTATCCCGTGATAAGTGAAACGGGAATTAAATTATTTTTTCTAAGCATTATTCATCCTCCTGTTTGTTATAATCCTTTATTTTTTCAAGTTCATTTTGAGTTATATATCGGCATTCTCCCTCTCTGAGCGATTCGTCAAGGGGAAGGGCGCCGATTTTTGTTCGTTTAAGTTCAAGAACTTCAATGCCGTGTTTTTTAAACATTCTTTTTATCTGATGAAAAATCCCCTGGGAGATAACAACCTTTGCAAGAGTTTTTTCATCATTCAAAGCGGTGAGTTTTGCGGGAAGCAGTTTTTCCTCCCCCAAAGTCATTCCGCTTTCAAAATCCATTATAACCCCTTTGTCAAGAGGCTTGTCCAAAAGGGCAATATATGTCTTTTTTATATGCCTTTTCGGGCTGAGAATTTCGTGGGCAAATTCGCCGTTGTTTGTTATAAGCATAAAGCCCGTTGTGTTTTTATCAAGTCTGCCCGCAGGGAAAAGATTTCTTTGCTTCATTTCGTCGGGAAGAATATCAACAACGGTTTTTTCGCCCTTTCCGTCGCTTGCGCTGATAACACCCTTCGGCTTGTTCATCATTATATAGATGAATTCTTCATTCGAAAGAATTTTTCCCGAAACCGATATCAAATCGCCGTCGCCGCATTTGAAATCGGGCGATAAAACTATCTTTGAATTAACGCAGACTTCACCCTTTTTTATTAGTTGCTTTGCGGTGCTTCGGGTTGTGTTGAGTTTATCTGCAACTGCCTTATCAAGACGCTGTGTCATTCTTTTCAAGTCCTTTTAAAAATCCGTGGTCCGCTGATGGATTGCATAAATCAGCGCCGATTAAAACGCCGTTTGAAACTATTAAATCGGCGATAATATCATCTTCTGATGGGTGATTTGTTATATTATAGGTGTAGAGCGTTGCGCTCTTTCCCTTATATTTTTCAAGATTGAAACCGCTTTTTTTCAAAGCGTTGTTATAGTTTTCGTAAACCTCGTTGAAGCGCTCGGGAATAATTATCTGCTTTTCGCTTTCGCTGCTCCATTCCCAACCAAGCGAGGAAAGATAATCCGCCCTTTGTTCGGAGGTTTCGCATTTAACAGGTGAAGCCGAGGCGGTTTCAGCCTTCTTGCTGTGGTTTGAAAGAAAAGTTAAAAGAATAACTATTATTCCCGTTAACGCTAAAATTGCTCCGAAAATCGCCTTTGGCTTTGCTTTGAATGTTATAACCTGCATATAAATCTCCTATCTTATTTGCCGCCCTTGCTAAAGGTAGGGTGACCGCGAAACGGCGGAGGGATTGCCGTAAAAATTACGACTACACTTTTATATATGCAGTTTTAATACGGATTATGAAACCAATTTCTGAAGAATTCGGTTTGCAACGGGACCTGCCGTTCTGCTTCCCGAATTTCCGTTTTCAATAACAACAACAAAAGCATAGGGATTATCTTCATCATCCATAAATCCCGTAAACCATGCAATATTATGATTTTCGTTGCTGTCTATCTGAGCGGTTCCGCTCTTTGCGCAGAGGTTGAGCCCTTTATAATTGCCGTCGCCGTACTGCTCCTCAACATTATAGCGCAGCATCTTTTTAAGAGCAGTCGCGGTTTCGCTGCTCATAAGGGAAACCTTGTTTGTCGGAAGAGAAACGCCTAGAGCTTTGCCCGCCTGGTTTGCAAAGTCGTCAAATATCTTGAAGGAAACTGCGTTTCCTTCGTTTGCAACCGCGCTGACTATTCTCAGCATTGTTATCGGCGCTATTCTCGTTTTGCCCTGGCCTATTCCGGTCCAGCCCAGAAGGTCGTCGGCAGCGCCGTCAACATTGAAATTGCCTTCGAATGCGTTTATTGCTCCGCTGACAGTTATCTTTGAGCCGATTCCGAGTTTCTTTGCGGTTTCGCTCAGTTTTTCTTCGCCGAGTTCTATCGCAATCTGAGCAAAAGCGGAGTTACAACTCTTTGCAAGCGCGTTTTTGAAATTGATTTTTCCGCCGTGGTTTGCGTTGCATTTGATTTCAACGCCCTTTTCGGGCTGATATGCGCCGTGACATTCCCAGGTTCTTTCATAGATATCGGGAATGTTTTCAATGGCGCATATTGCGGTAACAAGTTTGAAGGTTGAGCCCGGAACATAGTGCGCCGAAAGAAGTCGGTTGATATAAACGCCCTCGTAATAATCGCTGTTATCAAGATTATCGGGAATATGATTAACATCATATGAGGGGGAGGAAACGGAACATATTATATCGCCTGTTTTATAATTAACAATGCCGATTGTTCCTTTTCTTCCGTCAAGCGCTTCGTATGCGGCGTTGCAGAGTTCACTGTTGATAGTCAGTTTCATATCGTTGCCCCTGCCGTAGCGCTTGATGTTGTAAACGCCGAACATAATATTATATCCCGTCAGTTTTGAATCAAAAGCGTTCTGAACGCCCGTTGAAATAAAGTTTTTCGGGTCGCCGACAACATGGAGGGTTGATTTTCTCGTTGTTGCGT
>JAFYFO010000088.1 GCA_017543725.1 Eubacterium sp. | reverse complement strand
GAAAACGCCGATGCAGATAACTCCGAAACTCTTCTTTCTGTCAAGATGCAGGAGAGAAGCGAGAAGCGCTCCTGTCCAGCCGCCTGTTCCGGGAAGAGGAATTGCAACAAAAAGGAGCAATCCCCAGACTCCGTATTTATCAATTTTATCCCGCTTTTTCAAGGTTTTTTCTTCAAGCCAATAAATCGGCTTATTAATAACGGGAACTTTTTTAAGAAGTTCAAAAATCTTATTAATCAAAAGCAGAATGAACGGAATCGGAAGAATGTTTCCGAGAAAACTTATTATAAATCCGACAAAGGGATTCATTCCCAAAAGGACTATTGCCGTAAACATTCCGAGCCTGCATTCAAGAATCGGAAAAAGAGAAATAATAAAAACAACAAGCCAATCGGGAATACCGTGGGCGGTTAAAAATTCCTGAATAGTTCTGCAAACTTCCTGCATAAATTCACCCTTTATTATATGTAGTTTTGTTCGTTAAGAAAGGCGTTTGCCGAGCGAAGAATATTTTTATCGTTATCGAATTTAAGAAGATTCATCGCTTTTTCATAGGTCAGCCAGATATAATCCTCAATCTCCTCAGGCTGAATGATTGTTGAGGTATCCTTAGTTGTTCCGACAAAAATCGAAACGGTTTTTTCAACCCTATCACGGATTTTATATCTTGAAACGGATTCAAAGCCTTCAATTATATTAATATGAATTCCTGTTTCTTCCAATACCTCGCGGTATGCGGTTTCCTGCTTTGTTTCGCCTTCTTCAATATGCCCCTTGGGAAAACCCCAGTGGGCGGAACGCCTGTTTTTTATGAGCAGATAGCGCACTTCGCCCTTGATATCGCGGAAAACGACTGCGCCGCAACTGCTTTCATAAAGGCAATCAAGTTGGAAGGAGGGAAAATCCCTTTCCATATTTATATAGTTTTTGATATCGTTGATAATGAAGCGGGTGCTTTTCGGGGCAACAATCCAGATATATTTTTTATTCTTTCTGTCGCTCATTATGGCTATAACGCGCCCATCGAAATTACGCACGGGATGATGAATTCCCATAATGAAAGCGCTTTGTTTTTCATTGCCGTAAACAGTTCCGAAATTAAGTGGATAAGTAAAACCCGCTCCGTCATCAGAGCCAATCGGTTTAACGACCTTGACTCTAACATATTTTCCGAGCATTTTTTCACCACCGAATAAGGCGGATATCTCTCTGATTATTATCCGCCGAGATAACATAGGTATATTATACATAAAAATATATAATTACACAAGAGCAAATTTTTGATTATAAAAAACAGACCGAAAAAATTTCGGTCTGCGAGTATATATTTTGCAAAAAGCAAACAGTTATATTCTGAACTTTGTTCAGAGTTATATAATGAAATCTGAGATTTCATTGTTGATACGTTGCGTCATTTGCCCCAATTATCAATTATTCTTTTAAGTTTATCCGGATTTCTTGTTGTTATGTTATCAGGTTTTATGATTAGCGCGCGCTTCATCTGGCGCGTTGTGTCAAGAGTCCAGATTGAAAGTTTATATCCGTTTTTATGAAGAAGGTCGGATAAAGTTCTTGAGGCGTTTGCAAAATTGCAATTAATGCCGATTGCGCCCGTTTCTTCAAGTTCTTCAATAAGTTCTGTCTGATAATCATCCGAAAAGATTTTTATTCTGCTCGGAACGGTATTGATATAATAATCAACATCGGGGCAGTTTTCCTTAACCGCTTTAACCTGAAAAGAGTCTATCCCCGTTAAAACAACGCGGTTCATCAAATCATATTCAATAAGCATATCACGAAGCGTTTTTAAAACCCTTGTTTCCTTGATATCAAGATTGAGGCGAACATCGGTATCTCTGATAATTTCAAAGGCTGAGGAAAGTTCAACGCCGTCGCTGTTTGAAACAATGATATCATGCCCCATAACCAGAGTTCCGTCGGGCCGCTGGCGGATATCAATTTCAATTTCCGTTATTCCCTTTTCAATCGCCGTGCTGATTGATTCAAGGGTGTTATCCTTTGTTTCAAATGCACCCGTGTGGGCTGTTATAGTAAAATCTTCCACAAAACTAAGTTTCCTTCCATCATATGATTTTGTAAAAGCGTAGGTTGCAACTCCTGCAATCATTGCGCAGGAAACAAGAAACGCAAAAACCTGATAGGCAAAATGTTTAGCCCAGGTTGGGGTCATATTCCGCTTTAAAAACCTTTTAAACTTCTGCCATTTTGTTTGCTGCTTTTCAGGCATTAAACCACCTTTTGTTAGTCAGATTAAGAAATTATTTGTTTCCCGAATAGTTGGGCGCCTCTTTTGTTATATAAACATCGTGGGGATGGCTTTCAATCAATCCCGCGCCCGTTATTCTGATAAACTCTGCATTCTGACGGAGTTCTTCAATATTATGGCAGCCAACATATCCCATACCGCTTCTGAGACCTCCCATCATCTGATAAACGGTTTCGGATAGCGCTCCTTTATAAGGAACTCTTCCTTCAACGCCTTCGGGAACAAATTTCTTTGAGCCTTTCTGGAAATATCTGTCTGCCGAGCCCTTGTTCATAGCGCCGATTGAGCCCATTCCGCGATAAACCTTAAACTGTCTGCCCTGCCAGATTTCCATATCGCCGGGAGATTCTTCGCATCCTGCAACAAGCGAGCCGACCATAACAACGCTGCCGCCTGCGGCAATTGCCTTAACAATTTCGCCCGAATACTTGATACCGCCGTCCGCAATAATCGGAACGCCGTATTTATCCGCAACCTCAGCACAATCGCTGATTGCCGTTATCTGGGGAACGCCGATACCTGCAACAACACGGGTTGTGCAGATTGAGCCGGGACCGATACCAACCTTAACGGCATCCGCGCCCGCTTTGATGAGTTCTTCGGTTGCAAGCGCTGTTGCAACATTTCCCGCAATGAGTTCAATACCGGGGAAGGCATTTTTTATTTTTGAAATATTATCAATAATGTTTTTTGAATGACCGTGAGCGGAATCAAGAACGAATGCGTCAACTCCCGCTTCATAAAGCGCTTTTGCTCTGTCGAGAACGTCATTTGTTACTCCGAGAGCCGCCGCGCAGAGAAGTCTGTCGTCCTTATCCCTTGCTGTGTTTGGATATTTAACCGCTTTTTCAATATCCTTGATGGTAACAAGCCCTGTCAGTTTTCCGTTTTCATCAACAAGGGGGAGTTTTTCAACCTTTGATTTCATCAAAACGGTTTTAGCCTCTTCAAGAGTTGTTCCCGCTCTGCCTGTTACAAGTTTTTCTTTAGGAGTCATAACCTCGCTTATTTTAAGATTATAATCATTTAAAAAGCGAAGGTCGCGGTTTGTCAGAATTCCGACAAGAGTTTTATCCTCGCTGCAAATCGGAACGCCGCTGATATGATATTTGCCCATAAGTTCTTCCGCTTGCTGAACTGTATGGTCGGGCGAGAGATAAAACGGATTTGCAATAACGCCGTTTTCACTTCTTTTAACCTTATCAACCTCGGTTGCCTGCTCTTCAATTGTCATATTCTTATGAATAACGCCTATGCCGCCCTCCCTTGCAATAGCGATTGCCATCTGGGATTCGGTTACGGTATCCATTGCCGCAGTCATAAGAGGAATATTGAGCGTTATGTTTTTCGTCAGCCTCGTTTTAAGGTCCACTCCGTCGGGCGTTACATCCGATTTTGCGGGAATAAGCAAAACGTCGTCAAAAGTTAAGCCCTCTTTTGCAAACTTGTTTTTATAATCTGTCATATCTGAGCCTCCTTGATGTTATAGTTTTTATTAAAATCCCTCACAGCAAGCGCTCCCCTTACCTTTGGCAAGGGAGGCAATAAGGAATATTTTTATTATAATATCACCTGAGCCGCATTATATCAAGTGAAATTATTTACAAATTATGCTGTTTTTTGCGCTGCGGGAAGAATAGCTGGTGCAGTTTTTGCCCGAAGCGGAAGTATAATTCTTGAACGCCCGTATTCTGAAATAATATTTTTTGCCCTTTTTCAGGTTTTTAATTTTCTTGCTGACGGTTTTCGAGGAAGAAATTTTAATCGTTTTGGCGTTTTTCATTGATTTATCGGTTGAATACTCTATTTCATAGCCCGAACACTTAACTTTTTTCCATTTAACCGTTATGCTTTTGGATTTCGTTGAAAGAGAAGAAATCTTCGGCGATTTCGGCTTTGTTGAGGTTTTATAAACCTTGCTGTAGGGAGAATAATATTTTTTGCCGAGCGCCGAAACATAACTTCTTATTCTGAAAGTATATTTTGTTGCGGGATTAAGGTTCGTTATTTTTGCGCTTGTGCTTGAAGCGGCGGGTTTTTTCTCACTGAACCAGTTTCCGTCTTCATAAATTTCAATTTCGTATCCCGAAGCGCCGATTGTTTTGCTCCAGGCGAGTTGAAGCGAAGTTTCCGCCCTGCCCGAAGAAGCAAGGGAAAGCGCGGTCATTTTGCCGGGAGAAATAACGAACTGCCTTTGGGAGAGCACTCTTGAATTATCCTTTGAAACCAAATCAACCCTTGCAGTTCCAACATTCTTATTATTTGAATAAGAAAGTGAAAATTCGGGTGTTTCCTCGTTTGAAACAACCCAAACGCCCGCTTCAATTTTGCTTCCCGTATATGTGAAACTCTTTTTATCAAGTTTTATAACGCTTTGCGAGAGAAGGTTTTTATTTGTTTTATCGTAGTTGCTTTCGTCAATGAATTCAAGGGTGTTTTCGCAGAAGTATTCATCGTCATAGTATTTGTTATCAAGAGTGTGCTCGCCGATTATGCTGTCATCCGAGCGAAGAGTTTTATAGTTAACAAGAAGATATGTGTTTGCCTTATCGGTTTCGCCGCTGTCTATAAAAGTGTCGTCCCAGGTTGCGTCAACATAATAATATTTGCCGTCAAGCATAACTAAATTCCACGCGTGGCATCCCCATTTTGGATTTGAGGAAACAAAGCGCACGCTGTAGCCAAGTTCTTTGCAAATTCTGTAAAACGCAACGGAATATCCCTGGCAGATGCATTTGCCCTTAACCAAAGCGCCGTATGCTGTTGCGGCATATTCATTGCCGTCGTTGTTTTCAGCCGCATAATCGTCATAAACCGTTTTTGAGCAGATGAAATCATGGACTTTTTTGATAATCTGATAATCGGTTAAACTGTTTGTGTCCACCGAAGCAACAAAGGCGTTAACAACCTTATCAACCTCTTTTTCCTGCTGAGCGGAATCATAATAGGTGAAAGATAAATCCAAAGTGTAGTAATAGTATCCGTCTTTATGTTTTTCGTTGAAATAATTTGATTTGCCGCTTCTGTTTACGGAAAAAGAGCCGACAACCCAGCGGATATAATCTCCGTCCGTAGTGCCTTCGGAGAGCGCCTCCTCGGTTGCGTTAACATAGAGTTTTTCAATTCTGTCGATAACATTTTCATAAGAAACACGGTCTTTCGTCAGATAATTAATCGTGAAATTCGTGTTTCGCTTAACAAAGTTATCCCTCATTATCTTATAGAGTTCCAAGCCGTCCGAATAATACTTTTTTGAATCAAGAGTTTTGACTGTTGATGATTTTTCATTTTCAAGGGAATCAAGCGTTGCGCGCGAAATATCTCTTCCCGAATAAAAGGGATTCTCTCGCTGTAATTCATAATTATCATCCGCATAGCAGATAACGCCCGACGAAAACGCCATCGTCAGGCAGAGCAGTGCAGAAATAACAGTTTTGAATAATCTCATTTTTTAACACCAACTTTTTTGCAGTTTTCATTCATTGGGCAAATATCGCATTTAGGATTTCTTGCGCTGCAGATATCGCGCCCGAAAAGCACAATTCTGTGGCAGAAAGCGGAGCCCTCTTCGGCAGGAACAACCTTTTTAAGCGCCGTTTCGATTTTAACGGGCTCTTTATCGCTTACCAGACCAATGCGGTTTGAAATTCTTATCATATGAGTGTCAACAACAATGCTCTCTTTGCCGTATACATCGCCGACAATGAGATTTGCCGTTTTTCTTCCGACTCCGGGAAGAGTTATCAAATCCTCGATATTATCGGGAACTTTTCCGCCGAAATCATCCCTGATTTTCTGCGCCATTCCGATAATCGACTCCGCTTTATTCTTATAAAATCCGCAGGATTTAATTATTTCTTCAACATCTTTCAAATCGGCGTTTGCGTAATCGTCAAGCGTTTGATACTTCGCAAAAAGCGCAGGAGTAACGAGATTGACTCTCGCATCCGTGCATTGAGCAGAAAGTCTTGTTGCAACAAGAAGTTCAAAGGGATTTGAAGCGTTGAGCGAACAAATCGCCTCGGGATATTCTTTTTTCAGAATTTCAATTGCGTTTAGCGTTCTCTCTTTTCTCGTCATTACTTATTTCCCTTTATCTTGTCCCAATAGGCTTTGAAAGCCTGCTCGTTTTTGTTATCGCCGAATTCATAGTAAACGGCGTTTTTTATCTTATCGGGAAGATACTGCTGTTTAACCCAGTGATTTGGATACGGATGGGGATAAACATAATGCTGACCTTTAACTTCAGCGTCCTCACCGTCGAAATGCTTATTCTGAAGCGTTCTCGGAATAGGACCGATATTACCCTTTTTAATATCCGAAATCGCCATATCAATAGCGTTTGCGCCGCTGTTGCTCTTTGGCGAGGTTGCAACAAGGATAACCGCGTCTGCAAGGGGAATTCTCGCCTCGGGAAGGCCAACCATCATAGCGGCGTCAACAGCCGCCTTGACAATCGGGATTATCTGCGGATATGCAAGCCCGACATCTTCGCAGGCGCAAACCATAAGCCTTCTGCACGCGCTTGGCAAATCCCCCGCTTCAAGAAGTCTTGCAAGATAGTGAAGCGCCGCATCGGGGTCTGAGCCGCGCATACTTTTCTGATATGCAGAAACAATATCGTAGTGCTCGTTGCCGTCACGGTCGTAGCGCATTGAGGATTTTTGCGCAAGTTCTTCGGCGGTTTCGGGCAGAATAATCTTTTTGCCGTCTTTTGCGGTTGTTGCAAGATAGCAGTTTTCAACTGAGTTGAGCGCCTTGCGGACATCGCCGCCGCAGCCGTATGCAATCTTTTTCAAAACCTCGTCGCTATATTCAATTTCAATATTGTTTTCCTTTGCAAGAAAATCAAATCCCCTTTTAACCGCCGGAATTATATCCTCGCTTTCAATGCTTTTGAATTCAAAAACGGTTGAACGCGAAAGAATTGCGGAATAAACATAAAAATAAGGATTTTCGGTTGTTGAAGCGATAAGAGTTATTTTTCCGTTTTCTATGTATTCAAGAAGGCTTTGCTGCTGGCGCTTGTTGAAATACTGAATTTCATCAAGATAAAGAAGTATTCCGTTTGGCGCAGTGAAAGTATCTATTTCGGCAACAATATCCCTTATATCGCTTGTTGAAGCGCTTGTTCCGTTGAGTTTTCTCAAAGCGCGCTTAGTTCTTTTTGCGATTATCGAAGCAACGGTTGTTTTTCCGACTCCCGAAGGGCCGTAGAAAATCAGATTGGGAATTTCGCCGTTTTCAATCATATTATAAAGAGCCTTCCCCTCGCTGAGAAGGTGCTTCTGACCGACAACCTCGCTGAGTTCGCCGGGTCTTATTCTGTCTGCAAGAGGAGTGTTCATTCTCTGTTTTCCCTTTCTCTTTTTGAATAAACGCAGCCGCAAAAATCCTGACGGTATAAATCATATTCGCGGCTCAGTTCTATTGAGCGCTTGAAGCCCTCTTTCTTCTTGAAATCCGACGGAAGCCAGCAAACGCCGTATTTTTCGGCAGTTTCAAATCCGATTTCATTGATTTTCTGAGAATTTTTCAGCGGGCTTATTGAAAGCGTTGTGCAGAAATAATCAAAATTTTCTTTTTTTGCCGTTTGTGCGGTTTTTTCAAGTCTCAGGCGATAGCACCTGAAACATCTTTCATATCCCTCTTTTGCATTTTCAAATCCTTTTGCAATATCGAAAAAATCCCGCTCGTTATATTCGCCCTTTATAAGCGAAACCTTATTCTTTGTTTCAAGCGCTTCAATAAGCCTTTTCTGCTCGGAAAAGCGCTTTTCAAATTCCTCTTTCGGAGAAATATTCGGATTATAATAAAAAACGGTTATTTCAAAATAATCGCTCAGATATTCAAGGGTGTAACTCGAACAAGGGGCGCAGCAACTGTGAAGCAGAAGCCTCGGCGCTGTGCCCTCGCTTTGAATTTTATTTATGATTTTATCTGTTTGAAGTTGATAATTAACTTTGTTCATCGTGATAGATAGTTTTTCGGATTAACCTTGGCGCCGTCAATAATCATTTCAAAGTGGCAGTGGGGTCCTGTTGAGTTTCCTGTTGAACCGCCCTTTGCAATCTGTTCGCCCTTTTTAACGCTCTGACCGACAGAAACAAGAATTGACGAATTATGCGCATAAAGGGTTACGATTTTTCTGCCTTTGGCGTCTGTTCCGTGGTAAATCATAATATAGTAGCCGTAGGAGTAATTCAGGCGCTTAACCTTGATAACTATTCCCTTCTGAGCGGCAACAACCTTTGAGCCCGTCGGATAGGGAAAATCAATTCCCGTGTGGGGTCTGCCGTTTCTGTAGTGACCGTATTCCTGGGATACAGCATAGTGACCGGGAGCGGGATATGTTAGATTAAGAACTGCGTTTGAACCGCTGTAAAGCGAATTTTCATCACTGTCGCCGCCATTATAATCATCGGGATTATGCTCGGCGCTCTTAGCAGTTGTTACCTCATCGGGCGCTTTAAGTCCGCTGAGGAGTGCGTCTATTTCATTATCAACGCTCTTAACAAGTTCTTCATCCTCGTTTCTGAACTCGGTATACATCTGCGTTTTGGCGCTGTACTGCGCAAAAAGGCTGTCGCTCTGCGCTCTGTTTTCCGAAAGGGAAACTTTTTTGCTTGCAACTTCCTGCTGTTTTGACTCAATTGATTTTTGCTGTTTAACACATTCCTTTTTCTTTTCATCAAGTTCACTGCGAGCCTTTAAAACCGCCGCTTTTTTCTCGTTAAGACCGTCCTGGCGGGTTATGATTTGTTCCATTTTTGCATTGACTTTTTTAAGAAGTTGAGCGTCCGCTCTTGAAACGGCTCTTATCATTTCAATTCGGGTTATGAACTGGGATAAATCCTTGCTTGTTAAAAGCGCGGCAAGAATCCCGCTTCTTCCGCTGATATACATTGCGCGAAGGCGCAGGCAGTACGCGTTATATATTTTATCGAATTCATCGCTGAGTTTATCAAATTCTTCTTTGGCTTTATCATATTCTTTTTCAAGAACTTTGAGTTGCTTTTCAAGCGGCGCTATCTGAGCGCTGAGTTCATCAACCTTTGATTTAGCCTCTGCAATCTGCTTATCAAGAATATTGAGTTCTTCGTTTATATATCCGATTTTTTCATCAAGCGCGTCTATGTACTGAGCGGTAACCTTTGCGTCTTCTTCAAAAGACGCAAGAAGTTTTTCGTTTTCCTTGAGTTTCTTTTCAAGGTCTTTTTTCTGCTCTTCGAGCGTTTGCTGAGCCTCTTCCTTTGAAACTTTATCCTCTTCCTTTTCGGTTATTTGCTCGGTTGTGCTTTTCTCGTCTTTAAGGGTTGTTGTTTCATTGGCATAAGCGCTCAAACCCGCGGATGAAAGCATAAGCAGGAGGGATAAAAGTATTGCAATCAGTTTTTTGGATGCTTTGGTTTTCAATTTATATTAACTCCTTTGAGATTGGATTTACGGTAAATATATCTCAGGGTCAACGGTATCGGAATAACTTGCTCCGCCGACTCTGACTTCGAAATGGCAGTGGGGTCCGGTTGAATTGCCGGTTGAACCGCTGTATGCGATAAGCTGACCTTTTTTAACATAGTCCCCCGCGCTGACAAGTCTTGAATTATTATGGGCGTAAAGAGTGTATACCTCTTTTCCCGAAGATGTTGTTTTATCGTGGGCAATAACAATATAGCGCCCGTAACTGCGATAACTTCCGTCGGAATTGGTTAAATCCGCTGAAATAATAACCGTTCCCGATTCCGCCGCAACAATTCTCTGGTTAACATTTCCCCTTGTTGAGAAATCGCATCCCCTGTGTCCCGAATAATCGCCGAAACCGCAGGTTATGGTTGTGTAACTCGGGCAGGGATAGGTTAATTTAATGTATTGCGACGAGGAAGATTTAGTTGTTGTGGTTGTTGTGGCCGTTGTCGTCGTTCGTTTTGCGGTTGATTTTGAAGAATCGTCTTTCTTCGTTGTTTTAGTGGTTGTTGTAGTAGTTGTTGTGGTTGTTGTTTGTTTGGTTGTTTTGGGTTTGGGCGCGTATTTTTTTGCAGCCGCCTCAATATCATCGTCTATCGCGGCGATTTCCTCCTGCGTTGTGTCGCGGTATTCGCCGTATTCCTTTGTTTTATCGTGCAGTCTTTTCAAAAGGCTGTTTGCGTCGAGTTGCTGTTCTTCAATTTCCTTTTGCTGGGAAAGCAAATCCTCCTGCTTTCTGAGCAGTTCGGTTTTTTCGGATTTAAGATTTTTCTCGTTTGTTTTCAGTTCCTTCTGGGTTGAAACAAGTTTTTTGTTTTCATCATCAAGTTTTGTTTTAACTGCAATAATATTATCCGTTTGCTGCTGAACTTTTTTAAGAAGTTCGCCGTCCTGCTTTGAAACGGCGCTTATCATCTGATATCTTGTTAAAAGATTTGAAATGCCGTTTGAGAAAAGCAAAAACGAAAGAACGCTCGACTGGTCGCCGCTGACATATATCGCCCTGATTCTTTTGCAATATTCGCGATAGGTTGAGGAAAACTCCTTGTTGAGCGTTTTGATATTCTTCTCAAGCGCCCCGACTTCATCTTCTATTGAAAGGATTTCATCCTCATTTGATTTGATATTGCTTTCAATCGAATCAACGCGGCTTTCAATCCGCTCAACCTCGTCTTTTGCAAGTTTATACTGCTTGTTGAGATAACTGATTTTTTCATCAAGAACTTTGATATAATCTTCGGTTTCCTTGCTTTCTTTGCCTAGTTTTTCAAGTTTTGCCTCTGTTTCCCTGAGTTTCTTTTCAAGTTCCGCTCTCTGCCGGGTTAACTCTGCGCGGTTATCGGCAGCAACAACCGTTTTATAAGGAGCGGAAAAAGAAAACAAAAGACAAAGCGCGATCATCAATGATAATAATCCGACAAACCTTTCCTTTTTCATATTTCCACATCCTTTGAAAATTCAATATTATAATAACACATTTATTATAAGAAGTAAAAGAAAAATTATGTAAAATTTTTAAAAAATTAAGACCGCATTAACACGGTCTTAAAAACTAACGGTAAATCAAAACAATTATAAACGAAATAAGGTATAAAATTCCATAAATAACAGGCTGATGGGCAAGATAGAACCAAAGGCTGTTTTTTCCGATAAAGGCAAGGAATTTTGAATGTTTTTTATATGTCCATTCGGGAAAGGCTCCGCCCTTTGCATATTTTCCGAGAAAGGCTCCGAAAAGGAACATAAAAAGCCACGGAAACAGCGCAAAATAATCGGCGCTTTCAAAACTTGAGTTATAAAAACCGAGGGGCATTAAATAATTCGTCTGATAAAGCGCTTTCGGAAGTTTTATCAGCCCGAACAAAAGCGAACCCGAACCGACTGAATAGAAAACTGCAAAAAGCACGGCGCAAACAGCCATTCCGATTATTGCATTTGACTTTTCAATCAAAGGCATAATCAGCCCCGCTATTATCATACACAAGCCGAGGCAGGAAAGAATTCCGAAATAAATTTCAGCCCCGGTTATCCCGATTTTCGGCATAATAACCGCTGTAACAAGCGTTACCGCAAGCCCTGCTCCGAAAACG
>JAFYFO010000087.1 GCA_017543725.1 Eubacterium sp. | reverse complement strand
TTTCTTTCTGTTTGCTTCGAGGCGTTCAATATCCTCTTTTGTGATTTTTGCCTGATTGAATTCTGCCATTTTAAATTCCTCCTTTATGATGTTTTATGAAACCGTAACATCAACGGTTAATGTGTTTTCAACTCCGTCAACCCATGTGACTTCCATTTTGTATTCGCCCTTTGGAATATCGTTGAAACTCAGTTTATCGGGCGAAACATTTTTAATGGTGTATGTTCCTTCGCCGTTCTTTCCCGTGAGAACAACATCTGCCGTTCCGCCGAAGGAGCCGAGTTCAACTGATGAGTTAACAAGATAGTGGGGCGTGTAGCCGATTGCAAAGGTTGCAAATTCCTTTGAATAGATATAAATGATTTTGTTTTTCTTATCTATTCTGAAAGTTCCTGCCTCTTTGCTGCTGCTTTCCCTGAGTTTCTTAACCTTTGATCCGTCGCAGTAGTATGCCGCGAGGTCTATTCTGTTAATCTTCTCATAGGGAACAGCAATTTCAATAGTATTTGCTGTTGAATTAAGAACTGTTTTAACCGAATCAACCGTTTTTTCAAGGCTGACATCAAAGAATGTGAACGAACTGTTTGTTGTTAATTTGTTGAATGCCTTTGAATTTTTGGCGTTTTCAATGGTTTTTGCCTCAACTGTCATAACAAGGGATAAATTCTGTGAGTCTTTGAGTTTATCGGCTTTTCTGATTGATTTGGCTTCTTCATTAAGCCCGTCAACAACAACTCCGAAATCGCTGTCGGAATCAACTTTGACTATTGATTCGGTGTTGATGCCGAGCATATCAATGTCTTGCTTCTTGTCCTTATAGAGGTCAATCTTTGTTGTCTGGCTCTTGCCGTCGTAGTTTGTAACAATGTTATAAATTCCTGCGGGAACGGTGAAGTAGTATTCGCCGTTCTTATCCGAAGTGATTGAGTCAACTTTCTTGTTGCCGCTCATAAGGGTTACTTCAGCATTGCTCTGAGGCTCGCCTTTATCGTTGTAAACCGTTCCGTTAACGCTGACCCAGTCTTTGTCTGCAAGGGTTACTTTAAAACATTCTGATGAAGTGCTGATGTGGTTTGAATCGGCTTCAACCTTGTACCAGACATAGTAGTTTCCGACTTCAGATGCCTTTGGAATATTGGCTTTAAACTGATTATCGGCAGGTTCGGTTTTATCGTCTTTGCCGATTGCATAGCAAAGTGTTCCGCCGTCTGCACTTCCCGCTGTTATAATCGCCTGTTTGCTGCCCGTGTAAACAAGTTTGCTTTTGCGAGCAGGTTTCTTTGTTATAACAGCGTCAATCTTGTTAATCTCAACATAACCGTCTGTAATGTTAAACTCAACCGTTTCAAAATTTGGATTTGTGTTTTCAAATTTTGCGGAGTCGAGATTCATATAGGTTGTGCCTGCGTTTGTTCGCACTGCCTGCGGTCTTCCGTTGTAGACGAAGTCTTTTTCAACATCGTAAAGTTCTGAATCCGTTTCGGCGTCGTATCCGTCGGCACTGTGTGCGTTGCCGTTATAATCAACTGTTGTCGTGTGACCTGAGATTGTTACAACTGCGTTTATCCTGTTGATTGTAACGGTTGCAGAATCCGATATTGTTATGTAGTTCTTTCTTGTAACCTGATAATAAACAGTGTAGGTTCCTGCGTCGGTGAAGGTCGGCGCTTCACTCAGGTTATATGTTCCGCTTTCGGTGCCGTATTTAACGGTTGCCGCTGATGGTTTTGTAACGCTGATTGTGTGCGCCTCGCCGTTGTAGTCTCCGGTGTAGTTTTCAGCGCTGACTTCATCCGCCATTGATATTTCGTTTATGGTGAACTCAGTTGAAGCGGTTGCTGTTCCGAGAGTTATGCTTGCGGTGTAGGTTCCTGCATCGGTGTTGCCCGAATATTCAATTTCGGGTATCGTTAAGCCGTTGTCAGCAGTCCAGCCGTCGGAGTAGGTTACTTCGGCTGTAACAGGATTTTCGTCATATGTTTTACTTTCAGCGCTTATTGTCGCCGTCTGCTCGCCGACATCGCAATCGCCCTCGCCTGTGCAGGTTGCCGTGAGCACATTGCCGTCTGCCGAATAGCTCCAGCTGTGCGTGTGAGGCGGAGTTATTGCAGCTTCGCCGTCCTTGAGGCGTACAACATAATCTGCGTTGTCGCTTGTGAAATAATCGGCAGGGTTCTTGCCTGACATATAAGTATTCCAGCCGCTTGTGAACACGCCCGTGCCGTTGTTCATCTTTATGCCGATTTTTGCGTCATTGTTAAGTGTGCCTACAGCGATTGTATAGCCGTTTCCAAGCTCAATGTTGCTTACGCCCTTGCTTGTCAGGTTGTTTTCAATAACGGTGCTGCCCGAAACCTCTGTTCCCGTGGTTGTCATCCAGATTCCCGCTCCGGGACCGTTTTCAGCGTAGTTGCCGCTGATTTCACAATCTTTCAAAATTACCGGGATTGTTCCTCCGACATGAATACCTCCGCCGTCTGCGCTAACGACATTATTTATGATTTTACCACCAAGGATTTCGCAGACGGCGCCTTGCAGACGAGTTGCACCACCGCATTGTCCGGCATTATTCTGAATTGAACCGCCGTACATTTTGAATGTACCTGATTCTATTGTAGAGAATCCTCCGCCGTGCGTAGTGCCATACTGACCGTTTCCGATAACAGTACCGCCGTACATTTCTACAGCGCCGCTGATATAAAATGCACCGCCCCTACTCCAGTTGTTTACGCGTGTTCCTTTACCACCTGTGATATAGCCGCCTGTAAAGGTTTCGTATCCGCTTGTCAGAGAATCGTTAACCGTTGCAAATCCTGCGCCGTTGGATTTTTTGTTGGAAACAGAAAATCTGTGTTCGGTTTCAGTATCGCAATCATAAATTTTAAGCGTTGCCCCCGCGCTTACGGTCATAACGCTGCTGTTGCCAGTCATCTTGATTCCGTGACCGTTCAGGCAAAGATTGGTTGTGCCTGACGGAACATTCCACGTGTTTGAAATCGTTACATCCTTGTCAAGGAAATAATTGCCTGCCGTGGTGGGAAGTGAATTTGTGCTTTTCCACTTTGTAAAGCTTATATTATCATGGTCGGTATGGTTTATCGGTTCCGGTCCGCCGAATGCAATATCAGCCAATGTGCAGGTTGCAGTCGGGTTGGGAAACGGTGAATCGTGACCCGATCTTCCCGCACCTGCAAGCGAAGTGATTGTAAACTGATAATACTGATAAGCCGTTGTATTTTCAAATGAAAAAACATTTTGCTTATAGCCTTCGGAAGCATCAATCGTTTTATTTGCAATCAATACGGTGTTACAGGAATCCGCACCGCTGCCTGCCTTCAGATTCCATCCGGTTGGATTTCGGTGTGCATAATTCGCTTTAAAAGTATCAGCGCCCGCAACTATTTTGAAATGGTCAATAACAACGGGCTGGCTCATATGAACGGTTACCATAATTTCTTTGCCGTTTTCGCTCAGATTCTGATAGTTTACCTGAGAGTCAGCCGTGGAAACATAAAAAATTGTGCCGGTATTATTATCAACCAAACAATCAAAGCCTCTGTTGGATTTGCCGTCGGTGTACATTTTGTCTTCACCGAAAAGGATGTGTTTGTCGATAGTCACATCACTTTTTGTGTACCATATTTCAGGCTCTGTTTCCGCCATTACATATATGGGTGCTGTGTTAACAAGCATCAGCAACGCCATGGCGCTTGCAAGTAAAGCCTTAAATCTAACCTTTTTCATTGTTTACTCCTTTATATATACTAACTCTAAATAAATTACTTATTAAAATTTTAATCCACATTATATAATAGACGATTGTGAACAAATTGTAAATAGATTTTTGCAAAAAACTTTTTGTGAAAAATAACAAATTATTTTTGCAGTAATTGTGTGATTATTACAAAAGCATTACAAAAGCCCATATCTATAATATTTTGATAGTTTACATCTATTTTAGTATATTATATACCCCCATGTACAACAAAAGTATAACAAATTACAAAAAAATTAAAGGATTTGGCAAAAATTTGTCAAATCCTTTAACTGATTACTGATATCTGTCAACTGAAAACTAGTCTTTTTTGGGCAAGCCTTCTTTATCGTACATACAGCAGGCTTCAACCATAATCTCAATTGCCGCTTCAAGCGCTTCGGGACGAAGGTTTTCGGGATTATCGTTTCTTGTGTGATAGTAATCGGCGGGAGCGGGGTCCATAGCGGCAAAGCCCGTTGAAGGAATACCCTGCTGTTCAAAAGCGGCAGCGTCGCAGGCACCGATATAAATTGATTCAAATTTAAGGTCGTATCCGCAGTTTGCGGCAGCGTTTTTAATAAGATATTTTGCGCCCCAGTCGTGCTGAAGAGTTCCGGAAAGGTCGCGGTCGTAAACCGCCATATCTTCAAGGTCTCTGAAAGTGTCAAGACCGATGCAGACGGTTGGAATATCCTTGAGTTCTTTTTCGTGGCGTTTTGCATATGCCTTTGCTCCGCGAAGGCCTGCTTCTTCGGAACCCGAGCAGATAACTCTGATTTCGGTTTGTTCCATATCAATTCCCGCTTCTCTGAGCGATTTGAGAGCGCCTATTCCAACATAGCATCCCGAAAGGTTATCGGAAGCGCCGGGAACGGATTTCGTCCAACTCTGGAAGAAGATGAAAGAAAATTCAAACGGCGCGAAAACGCAGCCAACGATGAAGAATAAAACAAAGAACCATCTTGCGCTGCCGTCTATTGTTCTTGCAGCCTGACCGTGAGCGGCAAAAACGCAGATGAGTGAGAAAATAGTTGTTATAACAAGTCCGACAACTGCGGGAACTTCAACTAAAAGTTTTGCTTTAAGACCGCCGAGAAGGAGGTTAATAGGCCATTCAAACTGGCTGTCGGAATGACCGACAAGAAGAATTCTCTGCTTTGTTTCGCCCTTCGGAGCCTTAGTTGCGATAAGGTTGTGGGATGTTTGCTTCGGGAAAAGGAAATCATCAAATTCCTTATACATAAGAAATTCAAGAATAAGAGGAACGAAAGCAAGAATACACATTATAAATGCGATAATCGGCTTACCGAACCAGTTAACAAAGGTTGCTCCGATGCCCATACAAACAGTGAACGGAATAAATCCCATAAATCCCTGGCGATGAAGGGTGAAATCCTCAATTTCGGTTTTATCGGAAAGGGGCTTCAAATCCTCCTCCATAAATTTCTGAGCCTTCAACTCCTCGGGTGAGCCCGGCTTTCTCGGACCGATATTATCGCAGATATCGGTTATCTGTTTAACGGAAAAATCAGTGTTTTCCTTAATGGTTGAAACACTGCCGTATTCATTTGCAATTTTCATAAGTATCTCTCCAATCCAAAAAATATAGTAAAACTATACCATATTTATATATGTTTTTCAAGATATTTTATGAAAAATGAATATGAAGTTTGATATAATATAAAAAAGGAGGGCGATTTTCCCTCCTTTTAATATTAAACATATTATGATAAGTGGTGAATGAAGAGTCCCGAAAGAAGTTTTGGCTCAAACCAGGTTGATTTCGGGGGCATTATTTTATCCGCGTCGGCAATTGACATAAGGTCGTCTATCGTTGTCGGGAACATTGCAAAAGCAACTCTCATATCGCTGTTTGCTCTTCTTTCGAGTTCGTCAAGACCTCTTATTCCGCCGATAAACTCAATTCTCTGATTTGTTTTAGGATTATCAATGCCGAGAATCGGACAGAGAAGATTATTCTGAAGAATTGAAACATCAAGCCTGTCAACGGGGTCGTTTTTATCAAAAGTTCCGTCTTTTGCTTTGAGAGAAAACCATTCTTTATCAATAAACATTGAAAATGAATGTCTTTCATTCGGTTTCGTCTGAGATGAAAGAGGCGAAATATCGAATTTTTCGGAAACCTTTTCAAAAAACTCCTCTTTTGATAAGCCGTTTAAATCTTTAACAACCCGGTTGTAGTCCATAATGGCAAGTTCTTCATCGGGGAAGGCAACAGCAAGGAAGAAATTGAATTCTTCATTTCCTGTGTAATCGGGTTTTTCCTCCCTTCTCATATTACCGACGCGAACCGCTGAAGCGCAGCGGTGGTGGCCGTCTGCAATATAAAGGGCGCTGACCTTATCAAATAAATTCTGAAGAAGGCAAACAGTTTCTTCATCATCTATAACCCAGACCGTTTGCTTAACGCTGTTTTGAGTGAAATCATATGTGCTTTCGTGATTGCGAATCCAGTTGTTGACGATTGTGTTTATTTCGTGGTCGTTTCTGTAGGTTAAGAAAATCGGACCGGTGTTTGCGTCGCAGGCGTCAACATGATTAACTCTGTCCTGCTCCTTAACGGCAAGGGTGTGCTCGTGCTTTTTAATAACATTATTCATATAGTCGTCTATTGAAGCGCATCCGACTATACCGGTTTGGGAACGGCCGTTCATAACCTGACGGTAGATATACAGGCAGGGTTTTTCATCCTGAATCATTTTTCCGCTGTTTTCAAGAGCAAGAAGGTTTTCTCTTGCCTTATCGTAAACCTGCTGCGAATACTGGTCGAATCCTTTTTCAAAATCAATCTGAGCCTTATCAACATGCAGGAAGGAGAGGGGATTTCCCTTAACCATTTCCCTTGCTTCCTCAGTGTTCATAACATCGTATGGAAGCGCAGGAATAAGCGCCTGATTCTCTTTTGCGGGGCGGTATGCCCTGAATGCCTTAAAAACTGCCATTATTTCACCTCATTCTCCAAATTTTTCAATTTATTATATTATATTTTTTATACCATTGTAAAGTGATAAATTATACAAAAAATAGCCCACTGTATAGCGGGTAAATTGTTGTTTATATTGCAATTAAATTGCTGTGCGCAGCACCAAAAACTCCGCTCTCCACCCTCCACTCTCAACTCTTCACAAAAAAACAGAACTGAAAAATCAGTTCTGTTTTCTTACTATTGAGTATTCTCCCGTATCGGGGCGGAAATACTTGCATTGCTTGTTGTTTTCAAAAAGCATTTTTGCATATTCATCCTCATCAAGAGTCAGCGAGCAAAAATATTCCTCGCTTTCTTCATCAATGGTGTTATAGAAGCATTCATCGCATAGATTATCCATTAGTTTAAAGGCGAGCTTTCCTCGTCCTCCTCCTTTGGCTTGCCAACTGAAACGGAATCACGGTTTAGTTTCATTATCGGAATAAGAAGACCGGGCATACCGCTCATTGTTGTTATGCTGTTTATAATCTGGCGCAAAAACGGAAACAGCTGGTCAAAGCTGCCTGTATGAATATCGGGCTTTTCATCGCCCTCCTGATAAGCAAATTCAGCAACCATTTCAATTCTGATTTCGAAGGGATTCATATCCGCATCGCTTACTCTGAAATCAAGTATGCCAACGCATTTGTTTTCGCTTTCTATATAATTAACATTATATTTAACCTGATTCTGAAGCTTGAGCTGGGTTCCGTTTTTAACCTTGTTTTCAAATGAACCGGAATTAATCTTGTATCCTTTTAATTCAACCATTTTTTTCTACCTCACTAATTTAACATTGTTTAATCTGATATCCTCATCCTCGGGGCTGACTGCCTTTCCTTCAAAGCGAAGAAGCTCAAGGTTTTCAACATTTTCCGCATCGATAGCGTGTTTATAGCTTTCGCAAAGATTTCCCCATTTAGTTTTTGTTTTTGCAATAAGAATAT
>JAFYFO010000086.1 GCA_017543725.1 Eubacterium sp. | reverse complement strand
ACTAATGGTTTCTTCGGTCAAGAAATAGACTTACCGGTTTTGATGCAACAACACTTAATACGCTTTGGGTTGATAAAAATCTTAAAATGCACGGCTTGATTCAGGCATATTCAAGAACAAACAGAATTCTTAATTCAGTTAAAACCTTTGGTAATATAGTTTGTTTCAGAAATCTTCAAAAGCGAACTGATGAAGCAATATCTTTGTTTGGCGATAAAGAAGCGGGCGGAATTGTTGTTCTTCGACCGTTCAAGGATTATTTCTATGGTTATACCGACAACCTCGGAAAAGACCATCAGGGATATATTGATATGGTGGGTGAACTTTTTGAAAGATTCTCACTTGATAAGCCGATGTCCGCAAGCGAAAAAGAACAAAAGCAGTTTATATCTCTTTTTGGTGCTGTTTTGCGAATGAGAAATCTTCTCTCTTCATTTGATGAATTTGCTGAACTTGACACCTTAAAAGAAATAGATTTACAAGACTATCTGAGCAGATATCAGGACCTTCGCGAGGAATGGAAAGAAAAACGCAAGAAAGGTCAAGCCGAAGATATCAATGATGATATTGTTTTTGAAATTGAACTTTTGAAGCAGATTGATATAAATATTGATTATATCCTTTTGCTTGTTGCAAAGTATCACGATAGCCATTGCGAAGATAAAGAAGTGCTTATCAAGATTCAAAAAGCTGTTGATGCAAGTGCAGAACTCAGAAGCAAAAAGGCGCTTATCGAAACCTTTATTGCAGGCATTAACGATGTTGAAGATGTTATGCTCGAATGGCAAAATTTTGTAAAAGAGCAGAAAGAAAATGAAATAAATGAGATTATTGCTGAACAAAATCTGAAACCTGAAGAAACAAAGAAATTTATAGATAATTCATTCCGTGACGGAGTTTTAAAAACAACCGGAACGGATATTGATAAAATTCTTCCGCCGACACCTTTGTTTGCAAAAAACAATAATCGCAGCGTTTTGAAAAAAAGAGTAATAGAGAAATTGCTTGCATTTTTCGAAAAGTATTTCGGATTAGTTTCATCAAATAATGATTAACTTTTCTAATTAACCAACTCGGGCTGGCTCGGTAATTCAAGCCAGCCCGATATTTTTCATTCTTCACTCTTCACTCTTAACTCTTCACTTGTCAACGCTCAGGCAGGGCGGATATTGATTATTCGTAAAATATGTGCTAATATAAAAAATAATTTTAAAAATCGGGATTCAATCCCGAAAACGGAGTTTTGATTATGAAAAAACCAAAAATGTTTCAGGTTTCAACCCTGCAGGCGCTTATGCTTGGCTACACGAAATCAGTTATAACCGTTGAAGAACTTCTTACCCACGGCGATATCGGGCTGGGAACTTTTGAAGATGTTGACGGCGAAATGATTGTTCTTGACGGGCACTGCTATCAGGCGGATGCAAAAGGCGCGATAAGCGAAGCGAAAAGCGATAAGGGCGTTCCTTTCTGCGCTGTTTCCCATATGGAGGAGCAAAGCGCGCATAAAATTGAAAATATTTTTCAAATTGAGGATTTAAAGCGCTTTCTCGACATATCAATTGATGAGGCGTTTGCGCTCAACAGTATGCATATTGTCAGAATAGACGGCTTTTTCAACAAAGTTATGGCGCGCTCCGAAGACGGTTTGAAATCCCGCCATATCGAACTCAAAAAAATCCTTGAAAACAATCAGCAGGATTTTTGTTTTGAAAATATTGAGGGAACTCTTGTTTGCATTTATTTCCCCGATTATATGGACGGAATAAACGCAACCGGCTGGCATTTGCATTTCATTTCGAAAGATAAAAGCCTCGGCGGCCATGTTTTTGATATCAATCTTAAAGAGGGAACTGCTTTTTTCAGCAAAATAAGCACTATTGAAATAAAATTCCCCGATACCGCCGAGTTTGACACATATGATCTTAAAGAAGCCTCTGAAAAAGATATCAAAGCGGTTGAGCAGGGAAAGGCATAATTTTTGAAAAAAGGTGATATTTATGGAAAATGATAATATGGCAATTCTTGCCTCAGACAGAGAAAAAGCGATAGTTAAAACAAGCATTATCGGCGTTTTAACAAATGTTTTTCTTGCGGCGTTTAAGGCGGTTATCGGAATGGTTTCAAATTCAATCGCCGTAACTCTCGACGCGGTCAACAATCTTTCGGACGCGCTTTCTTCGGTTATAACGATAATCGGCGCGAAACTCGGTGCGAAAGAGCCAAACGAAAAGCATCCGCTGGGCTACGGAAGAATTGAATATCTCAGTTCAATGATTGTTGCGGGCATCGTTCTTTATGCCGGTATAACCTCGCTTGTTGAATCAATCAAAAAGATTATTACTCCCGAAAAGGCTCAGTACAGCACGGTTTCGCTTATTATTATTTCGGTTGCGATTGCTGCAAAACTCGTTCTCGGCAGTTTTGTTAAAAAGCAGGGAAAAAAGCATAATTCGGGAGCGCTTGTTGCCTCGGGTTCAGACGCTCTTTTCGACGCGATTCTTTCCGCTTCCGTTCTTGCTTCGGCAATTATCTATCTTGTTTTCGATATTTCGCTTGAAGCGTATGTCGGCGCGGTTATCGCCTGCTTCATCATCAAAGCGGGCATTGAAATGATGATTGAAACGCTCAACGATATCCTCGGAAGGCGCAGCGAAAAGGAAGAAGTTGTTGAAATCAAAAGAATTATCTGCGAAGAAAAAGAAGTTCGCGGCGCATATGATTTGATGATTTATAACTACGGACCGAATAAAGACTACGCAAGCGTTCATCTTGAACTTCCCGACACTATGACCGTTGACGAAGTTGATAAACTGACCCGCCGCGTTCAGGCAAATGTTTTCCGCAAAACGGGAGTTATCCTGACAGGGGTTGGAGTTTATTCCTTCAACACCTCCGATGATGAGGCGGCAAAAATCCGCAACACCGTTCAGAAAACCGTTTTGGCTCACGACTGGGCGATTCAACTTCACGGCTTTTATGCAGACACCGAAAACAAAACAATGCGCTTTGATGTTGTTGTTAGTTTTGATGTTGATAAATATGAGGCGATTGAAACCGTCAGAAAAGAAATTCAGGCGCTTTATCCCGATTATTCCCTCCAGATTATCCCCGATATAGACGCCTGAAAAGGAAGGTTAATGCTATGAAAAAAAGAATTCTATCGTTTGCTTTGGCTGCTTTTATGATTATTATCGGAATTTTTCCGATTGCCGCTTTTGCAAAAAGCAGCCTCAAAAACAGTTAAAAAACTGAAAGCGAAGAAAAATTATTATGTTCGCATCCGTTCATACCGCACAGTCGGCGGCATAAACTACTACAGCAAATGGAGTTCATCAATAAAAGTTAAAACCAAATAATAAAACCCGCTGCTTTCGGAATCCGAAAGCAGCGGTTTTTTAAATTGAAAATTGAAAATTGAAAATGGAAAATTTCGGGGCGCGGAAATGCGCCGTAATTATGCGGTTTGTTTCATTGGTAGGGAGCGGCAACCCTGACGCTCCTTCTGCGGAATGTCGAGGTCGCCATTCCCTACGGTTGAAAAGGAAGCGTTATTGTTTCATTTGCCAAAATATAATCAATCAAACCTATCAAGCCTTCCCCCTCGGGGGAAGGTGTCGGCAAAGCCGACGGATGAGGGGGAAATAATCAACCGCTGTCTGCCTAACTATTATTGATTATCGCTCCAACCTTATCTTTGTTCATATAAAGCGTGCCGCCGCCGATATGGTCGTCTTTAAGCAAGCCTT
>JAFYFO010000085.1 GCA_017543725.1 Eubacterium sp. | reverse complement strand
TTGAAAGGGGCGATAAAGTGTTTCGGCTCACAATTAAAGTTCTGATAATTCTTGCAGTTGAATAGATGAAAACAAAAGCGATATAAAGAATAATCGGCAAAAGAGGAAGGTTTATTTCATAATCCCCGCCCCTTGAATTCGCCGCGGCGCTGAGCAGTGAAACAAAAATCAGATTTGCAAAAAACAGCAAAGAATCAAAAATCAGCGTTTTTGTTTTGTTTCGGCTGAAAGAATAAATGATTTGAACAAGAAGGCAAATCAGCGCAAGAAAAAGCGACGCCGCAATTATTGAGCGCGCGGAAAGCGGCGCATCTGAGAAGAAGGTCATTTTTTATCGCCTCCTTCGGGAGAGAGGATGAAGGAAGTTGATTCATCCTCGCAAATCATTATTATATCGGGATATTTTAATCTGAGCGAAGGCTTTTCTTCTTTGCAGTCGGTTAAGATATTCAGCCTGAGTTTTCCGTTTATTTCGCTTAACTGAAAGTTTAAGTATTTTGCATCGTCAATAACGGCTTCAACAACATCTTCAAAAAAATCGTATGCAAGGGACAGCACTTTTGACGATATCGGATTTCTTTTTGTGTTAATAAGATAAGCGCCCTTGATGCCGTAAATATTCAGCGCTCTGAAAGATTCGCCGAGTGCGCTGCTCAGCATATTTTCCGAAAACTCATTTGCATATTCCATTGATAAAACAAAGTCTTTGCGCCTCTTGATAAAAGTTCCGAAAACAAGAATTTTTGCAATAATTCTTTGTTTTTCATCATAGTCTTCGGACTTCTTATATTGGCTCATAAGGTCTTTTATTCTGTTAAGTTGGGGTTGGGTTTTGCTTTGAAGAAGGTCATAAAGCCTGTTTTGCTCCTCAACGGTTATATGCTCTTTTTCTTTTTCGTATTCAAGAAGAAGCAGGGAATTGAGTTCTTCAAGTTCCTCGTGCGTATCCTGCAAAGCGGAGGAAAGTTCGAGTATTTCCGATATATCCTCACTCCAAAGAACATGCCCGCCGAATATTTTCATATTGTTGAGGCGCTCCTTGCTTTCAAGAATTATCGGGCTTTTTTCCGACTGCCTCATATCCTCCTGCGAAAACTTTTTTGCTCCTTTTGATGAATAAGCGCATTGATAATTGTTATCCGTTATTAAAACCGAAATGCCCTGCGTGGCGCTGAAAAGGTCGGAATATCTTGTGTTTGTCTGAATAAGTCCGCTTTGAATACAACATTCAAAAAACGCAGTGAAAACAAGGCAGAAAACAACGGCAACATCGCCGATAACTCTCAAAACAAAATCAATTCTGAAGCCGTATAAAACGCTGTAAATAAGCGCCGCGGCAATGGGTATCAGCGGAAGCGGAACGGCTTTTCTGTTTTTCGGCAGGCGCGATTTCATAAGCATAATGCCAAAGGCAGTAAGCGAGCAGATAACAACCCATAAAACGGTCAGAAAATAAACTGCGCCATAGGTGTAGTTCTGTTCGGTTTTAACTGCGCCGTCGGGAAAATTGAAGGCAAGTTCGTGAAGGTCGTTTGTTTGAATGAGAATAATCAGAATAACGCTCGGAACAGCGAAAAAAGCAGTTTTTCCGCTCAGGCGGTACCTTTCGGGCTTTGAAAGAAGAAACGAAATATAAAGCGCCAGAAGCGGAACTAAAACCGTTGGGATGTAGTATAAATACCAAAGGTGCCTCAGCGTTTCCGGCTCAAAGGCAAATCTGAATTTGAATTCCCTGATAACAAGCCAGAAAACTTCAAGCAGGCAAACCGATAAAAGAATTCTTTTCGTTTGCCGGTGAACAACTCGCCTGACTATTGAAAATCCCCAAACGGAAAATAGCCCGATATAAATCATCGTTCTTGAAAAATCGAATATTCTTGCAATGAAAACATTGCTTGTGCTGTGAGAAAATGTGTGGCAAAGAACGGCGGTAATTATCGGCAAAAGGATGCAGAAAGCCATTTTGATATTAGTTTTCTTCACTTTATCACCGCCCTTTCTCTTTATCTAAGTATAGCAGAACAAACTAATTTCTTCAATATTGATATTTATATAAAATTAATATATCAATTCTTGATATCCCATATCAACTGTGATATAATTTTTTGCGAAAATTATGTTTTACGGAGGACGCACTATGAAAACAAATGCAACCTACTTTGTAAACGATGAAAAAAAGCCGCTTCGATATGGTGAAATTAAGATCATAAATCCAAAAAGAAAGCGCCTCAGAGGCGAGGAAGCCAAAGAGGGAATCCTTGCAATTCCCGTTTTCTGCGGATTTTGCGGAACAGACCTTGAACTTATGAGAATGGGTCAGAGGGGCGAACTCTGCCCGAAATTCCCCGAGGGAGAAAACAGACTTATCAACGGACATGAGGGCGTTGTCTGGGTTCCTTCGGAAAACCGCTTTGCGATTGTTTTAATCAGGGGCGGAGACAGTTTCGACCCAACAAGATTCACCGAGGATGAAACCTATTTTGAATACGGATGCGATGGTGCGGACGGACTTTTTTCCGATGAAAACTATTTCAATCCCGATATGCTTCTTCATCTTCCGAAAAAATATGACGGAATTAAAAAACTCCCCGTTGACCTTGCAAAACGCCTTGTTTTCTCAGACCCTTATGCATGCGCTATTTTCCAGGAAGAAAGAATGTGCGATATAGGAAGCGCGCAGAATTTCAGAGTTGTTATGGCAAG
>JAFYFO010000084.1 GCA_017543725.1 Eubacterium sp. | reverse complement strand
TATGCAAGAAAAAGAGGCGCTCGCTCGCTTTCAATAGTTAATGTCAAAGGCTCAACAATTGCAAGAGAGAGCGAAAATGTTATTTATACAAACGCAGGTCCCGAAATCGCCGTTGCTTCAACAAAGGCGTACACAACCCAGGTTGCGGTTTTCTATCTTATAACCGCAAAAATGGCGCTTCTCAGGGGCAATCTCAACGAATACGGCGTTAAGGAGTTTATCTCAAATCTTAAAAAAATACCCGAAGCGGTTTCATCCGTTCTTGAAAGAAGGGATAAAATCCATCATCTTTCAAATTCAATGCTGACCGCTGAACATACTTTTATGATTGGAAGAGGGCTTGATTATCCTGCGCTTCTTGAAGCGTCGCTCAAACTCAAGGAAATATCCTATATTCATTCCGAAGCGTTTGCTTCGGGCGAACTCAAACACGGAACAATCGCTCTCATAACGGATAGAACTCCCGTTATCGCTCTTCTGACTCAGAGCAACCTTGTCAGCAAGCAGGTTTCCAATATCAGGGAAGTTCAGTCGCGCGGAGCGGATGTTTTAACATTTATAAAGAAATCCCTTGTTAATAAGGATGTTGAGTGTTCCTTCGAACTCCCCGACCTGGACGACGACTTTATGGCAGTCCCCGCAATAATTGCAATGCAGCTTCTTGCCTACTATGTTTCATCCGATAAGGGCCTCGATGTTGATAAACCGAGAAACCTCGCGAAAGTTGTAACAGTCGAATAAAAACCGCTGGCTTTATTCTGAATGATATTCATTGAATATCATATCATGTTTAAACGAAGCATAAACATATCACGGTTAATGCGAAGCAATAAGCATATCATGTTTGCTTGCAAACATATCATCGATATAGAATTTGTAATGATATTCATTTCTTTAATGAATGATATGCACATAGGTGCATGATATGCTAAAGCATGATATGCGCTTTGGCGCATAAAGCCAAAAACAGTTTGGAGATTTATATTATGAACGCAAAAATAACTCTTGCAAAAGAATTCAAGACAGGTGAAATAGACAAAAGGCTTTACGGCTCTTTTATCGAGCATCTCGGAAGGGCGGTCTACGGCGGTATATACGAACCGGGTCATCCGAGTGCCGATGAAAATGGCTTCAGAACGGATGTCATAGAACTTGTTAAGGAACTCAATGTTCCGATTGTCCGTTATCCCGGCGGAAACTTTGTTTCGGGATATAATTGGGAAGACGGCGTCGGTCCTGTTGAAAAGCGCCCGAAAAGGCTTGATTTAGCCTGGGGAACAACCGAGCCTAATATATTCGGAACGAATGAATTTATGCAGTGGTGCAAAAAGGCAAACACCGAGTGTATGATGGCTGTTAATCTCGGAACAAGGGGCGTAGACGAAGCAAGAAACCTTGTTGAATATATGAACCATAAAGGCAATTCCGCCTGGGCGGATTTAAGAAAAAGCCACGGCTTTGAAGAGCCGTGGGGCGTTAAACTCTGGTGCCTCGGAAACGAGATGGACGGCGCCTGGCAGATGGGCGCAAAAACCGCCGTTGACTACGGAAAACTCGCAAACGAAGCCTCAAAAATGATGAAATGGACTGATGATTCCATTGAAACCGTTCTCTGCGGTTCATCAAGCAGAAATTCAAAAACCTTCGGCGAGTGGGAGGCGCAGAGCCTTGAAATCGCGTACGACAGCGTTGATTATGTTTCGCTTCATCAGTACTATGAAAACAGAGCGGGCGATACTCCCTCTTTTCTTGCGAAAACTCTTGAACTTGAAGAGTTCATTTATTCCGTTATCTGCGTTTGCGACTACATAAAAGCAAAACACAGAAAGAAGAAAACAATCAATCTTTCTTTTGATGAATGGAATGTCTGGTACCACAGTGATAACGCTCCATATGAGCGCTGGAGTTTATCTCCCGCAAGGCTTGAAGATATCTATAATTTTGAAGACGCTCTTCTTATAGGCTCAATGCTTATAACCTTCCTCAAGCACGCCGACAGGATTAAAATAGCCTGCCTTGCTCAACTTGTTAATGTTATCGCTCCGATTTTCACTAAAAACGGCGGAGGAGTTTTCAAGCAAACAATATTCTTCCCGTTTGAGCATGTTTCAAATTTCGGCAGGGGAGTTGCGCTCAAGCCGATTGTTGACTGCCCGAAGTATGATTGCAAAGAGTTTTGTGATGTTCCGTATATCGACTGCATTGCAACCTTCGATGAAGAAAATGAAGAAATGGCAATTTTTGCAGTTAATAAATCACAGGATGAAGAGGCGCAGTTAAGCGTTAATCTGATGGATTTTGAAGGATATAAACCATTTGAATTCATTTCTATGGACGGTTTTGATAAAAACGCTGAAAATTCATTTGTATCAAGCCCCGTTGAGCCGCATAAAAATCCGCTCCCCGAAACAGACGGCAATTTCTTAAATGCACTTGTTAAGCCGTTTTCGTGGAATGTTATCAGACTTAAAAAAATATAGTTTACACATTTAAACAGGCGACAAAATCGCCTGTTTATTTTATAAATATTTTTCTTATCTATTGCAAAATCATTATAAATAATATATAATAAAACTGGATTAATTGATTTTTAAAAAAATAACAAACTTCGGAGATGATGATATGAAAAAAACTCTTTTGGTGATTATTTCTTTGATGATTATTGCCTGTATGG
>JAFYFO010000083.1 GCA_017543725.1 Eubacterium sp. | reverse complement strand
GAAGCTGTTTACGATTATTCCTCCCTGAAGCCTCGCCTCTTCGGAAACATGGTCAAAATGGGAGTTTATGTGAACGAAGGTTTCACCCGTGCTTTTGTCTTTAAGCAGAGCCCAGGTGCAGATACGTTTTCTCGACGCTCCGGGGTATTTCGACGGAACATCCGGCGTGTCCGAAAGCCAGAAATTTCCGCTGTCAACAAGCCCGAATCTGTCCCTGAGATAAAAAACAGGGGAAGCGACTCCGCCGTCAAGCGGGTTTCCGCCCGAATCCATATCGGCGCCCACCCAGTCATACATTTCAAGGTCCGCGTCAAGGGCCGCCATCCACTCGGCGGTGGCTTCCTGAACGCCGAACGAATCGGGCATGATTTCAAGAATCTGCCTCTCGACAACATCGATTCGGTCGCTGACGGGAACGCCGTTCACATCGGCGTTGCGGATGTTGAAAGACATCACTCTCAGCGTGCCGGGCTTCTGAAACGTCGCGGAAATTGAAGGAAAATCATAGCCCGAACAGCTGTCGGCGGCTCCCGAATAGCCGAAGGATGAAAGCAGGGATAAAAGCGCCGTGAATATGACAACAGCTCTTTTCATCAAAAGAATATACATATCATCCTCCGCGCTTCATTCCGTGCGATTAATTATCTTTTCTATTATAAAATATTAACCGACGAAAATCAATACTCCGCGTCCCTGAAAATTGACAAATCACGGCTTTCACTGCGTCGTGAAAACCATAACTCGCCCCCCGTTCTGACAATATTTCGGTTAAGTAT
The DNA here is from genome assembly GCA_017543725.1 of Eubacterium sp. Lineage (GTDB taxonomy): Bacteria > Bacillota > Clostridia > Oscillospirales > Acutalibacteraceae > Eubacterium_R. Next base: position 1,437 of record JAFYFO010000083.1, on the reverse strand, counting down.
TGTTTTTTCACCCCGCTTTTATTATAATGTATGTATTGTTTAAAGGTTGAAACGGGTATTTGCTTATGGAAGAAAAGAAAATTTCATTTGACGATTTGGAAACTTCAGACTGGGATATTTTTCAAGAAGCCACGCTTGACGGAAAACCATTTACCGGAGTTGCTGTTGACGATTATAACGGTGTTCATTCTGAATACCATTATGTAAACGGAAACGGACACGGAAGATGTTTTTCAGTATTTGATAACGGTCAGCTTCAGGAAGAAATCATATTAAATCACGGAGAAACCCTTTCTGAACGAACCTGGACAAAGGAAGGTCTTTTAATCGAATTATATGATAAAGAACCTTTATTACGGCAGGAATTCAATGAAAAAGGTATTCTTCTTACGGAGGAAAAAGACGAATATCTGCATATATTCCGCAATAACGGTAAAATGCTTGCCGAGTACGATTTTAAATCCAATCGCGGAGTTTATTATGATTGGGAAGAAGTCTGGACCGTAAAGTTTGTAATCAAGGACCGAAGGTTTATTTTAAGCCGTGAATATATGACATTTAACGAAGAACGATGGGAACAGTGTTACAGAGATATTTTATGCAATGATTACCGGGAATTACTGCCATTGTTTCTGAAATGGCTTGAAGATGAAAATATGCCTTATGAGAAACGCTCAAAGATTATATGTTCAATGATTTCAGATGAAGAACTTCATATTAAATATGAGGGTATCTGTTTAGCCCGGGATTACTCGGTTAAGGAAGCAATTCCTCTTATTGATTCGGAAAAAAACAACAGGAAAACACCCACACCGTTTCAAGATATGTCTTACGGGTATTCTGTAGGATATCTTGCAAAAACGGTATTAAAAGATATGAAACAGCATAATCTGTTCTGAATCGAATTATTTATGTTTTGTAAATCTATAAATTATTTGCAAGGTGTGTCTGTATGAATAAAGAATCAAAAGAGATACTCGTTAAAGCAATTTCAGATGTCGGATTCTGGCAGTGGTGGGATCAGGTCGAAGGCGATTATATGGTCGAATTCGGCGGAGTCCTTATGTATGACGATATGAAAAAAGGGAAAAAGGCGCGGACGAGTGTTATTGCGCTCGGATTCTTCGATAACGCTTTTCTGATTTTTCTGGATAATGATACCGTTCCCGATTGGTACAGTATGCTTTATGAGGATAAGATTGACCCTTTCACATTGGATCCCGACAACCTCATTTTCGATGATGCCGAATATGCATCGGGTTTGTTGAATAAGTTTGTAAACAGAAAAGGACCGTTTAAAAACGCTGACGAAGCAAGAAACACTATCAGAAACGCCAAAGCGCTTCTTGCAGGAACCTGCGGCGACGTCGGGTTTATCATCGGCGGAGACACCTGCAGGGTAATCGGTTCAAAAGGCGATTATACAGATGAAGATAT
>JAFYFO010000082.1 GCA_017543725.1 Eubacterium sp. | reverse complement strand
CTCAAAAGCGATTTCAAAGACTGCTCCGATTTTATGCTGAGAGAAGTTTTAGTTGGCTCGAAAAAGGCTTTTTTCTGCGCTTTCGACGGTCTTGTTGACTCCCTTATGCTGAGCGCTATGATAACAAATCCAATTCTCTCATCCGATTTCGGAGATTTGGCGCCTTTTGAACTTTTTGACGAAATAAAAAACCGCGTTATCGGCAGCGTTGAAATGAAAGAGGTTTCGGATTTTGAGGAAATAAATTTTTATCTTATGAGCGGTTTTGTTCTTTTTTATATTGAAAAAACAAGAAGCGCGCTTGTTATGGGCGCGCAGGGCTGGAACAAAAGAGGAACGGATGAGCCTTCAAATGAAGCAATGGTTAAGGGCGCGAAGGAATGTTTTGTTGAAACGCTCAACGACAACAAAGCGCTTTTAAGAAAGCGCCTTAAAACCCATCATCTTAAACTAAAACAGATAAATCTCGGGGAAGATGTTTCAAGCGCAGTTGTTATCGCATATATGGATAACAGAGTAAATTGTGACTCTTTAAGCAGAATTGAAGAAATGCTGAAAGGCGCTGATTTGCAAACAGTTTCCGATTTCGGAAGTCTTCTGCCCTTTATCAACTCGGATATAAAATCCCTCTTTTCAACCGTCGGAAACACGGAGCGCCCCGATGTTCTCGCCTCAAAACTTCTTGAGGGAAGAATCGGCATAATCGTTGATTCAACGCCCTTTGTTATGTTCACCCCCTATCTGTTTTCTGATAATTTTTCCTCGCTTGACGACTACGATAATCCCCCATTTTACGCCTCTTTCACAAGAATTCTCAAATATCTTTCCTTTTTTATATCGGCTTTTCTTCCTGCAATTTATGTTGCGGTTGGCTCATATCATCAGGAAATGATTCCGACAACACTTCTTTACATCATTGCTTCAAGCGAAGCAACAACGCCTTTTTCGCTTGTTCTTGAAGCGGTTATAATTCATCTGCTTTATGAGATTATGCGCGAGGCAGGATTAAGACTGCCGAAAACAATAGGTCACGCGGTTTCAATTATAGGTGCGATAGTTATCGGCGAGGCGATGGTTTCGGCAGGGCTTATCGGCGAGCCGATGCTCGTTATTGTTGCGCTGACAGCAATTGCCTCATATGTTGTTTATCCGCTTTATGAAAGCGTTGCCGTTTTGAGAATACTCTTTATTCTTCTTGCGGGAATCGGCGGAATGTACGCCCTGACAATCGGCATAGGAGCGCTTGCGGTTAACATCTGCGCGCTGAATAATCTCGGAGTTCCCTACTCCGCGCCATTTTCTCCGCTGAGTTTTTCTGCCCTCGGCGACACTCTTTTAAGACAAAGTTGGAAAACGCTTGCAAAACGCCGTTTCAATATTTTCAATCTGGAGGGAACTTCTATTGACAAAAACAAATAAACTCCCTGCAAAAAGAGGAGTTATATCAAATTATCAGTTATTCTTCATTTTTCTTGTTTCGCGCGCCGTTGTTGCGCTGACATTTTATCAGGCAATTCTGATAGGCGGAGTTTCCCCGGATTCGCTGATAAGTTCCTTTATCGCGCTCTTTCTCAATCTTCTTTTATGCGTTCCTTCATTTCTCTGCGTTAAATATTCAAAAAATCCGCTTCAGACAAAGTTGGGCAGGGCGCTTTATCTGCTTTATTTCGTTTTCTATGCTTCAATCAACATCAGCCGCTACGCCTTTTTTGCCTGCGATAAAACGCTTCACTCACAGTCGCCCCTCCTGTTTATTATCGTTATGGCAGCGGCGGCAAGTTACGCATCATATCTCGGCATTGAAGCGCTCGGGCGGTTTTCGGTTTTATGCGCCGTTACTTCAATAGGCGTTTTGATTATTATCATTTTTCTCAATTTCAAAAACTTCCGCCCGATTAATTTTATGCCGTTTTTTGATAACAGCCAAAAAGATATCCTTTTAAATTCGCTGATTTTTTCATCGAATTCAATCGAGGGAGCGCTCTATCTCAAACTGAGCGACAGATGCTCTGAAAAATCGGCAAAGCCCCTATTTTTCGGAATAATTGCTTCGTATGCTGCAATCGCTTTGATGATTCTTTTTTGCGTCGGCGTTCTCGGAAAGGCGGCAAAACTCTTTTCCTTTCCGATTTACACTCTCTTTCAGTTGACCGCTTTCAAGAGTTTTTCAAGGCTTGATATCATTTATTCCGCTTTCGGATTTTTTGCGCTGTTTTCAAAATGCTCGCTTTTGATTTACTGTGCAAAAGAAGTTTTACCCGGAGTTAAAAACGGCGCAAAACCTGTTTTATTAACCGCTTTATGCACTCTGTTTTCACTGCTTATATACCGCAGGTTTTACAGCGAAATAGCAAACGGCGCATGATGGTTTTACGCGGCTTTATGCTTTTTTTTTCTTGTTTTAATCCCCTGTTTATATCTCATATTAG
>JAFYFO010000081.1 GCA_017543725.1 Eubacterium sp. | reverse complement strand
TCTTTAACATCTCTTTTCTTTTCGCCGTGACGGTTTCGGTTGCCGTGAAGGCGCATAACGGGGCAGAAAACTCCGTACTGAAACCATCTGACTATAAGTTCTCTGAAATAATCGTTTTGCGTATCGGCGCCCCAGAAACCGCCGATATCTGTGTTCCACCACGGGATTGAGCACATTGCCATATTGAGCCCCGATTTAACCTGCTCGCAAAGGCTTTCAAAACTTGAATAAATATCGCCGCTCCAGACAAGCGAGCCGTATTTCTGAGAACCTAAATAAGCGCATCTCGTCAGCGTAACAGGCTCTTCATCACTTATTGATTTAAAGCCCTCATAAGCCATTTTTGAATAGAAATAGGGATAGATTAATCCGTATTCATCGCCCCTGCCTATGTGAAGGGTTAAATCTTTGAAATGCTCGGGATGTATTTCGGGCTCAGCCTCGTCAAACCATAAAGCGTCAACGCCATTGTCGAGATAGTTTTCTTTGAGTTTTTTGAAAACAAATTCCCTTGTTTTTGGATTTGTAACATCAATTTCCGCCTGAGGACCGTAGAAATTGAAAACCTTGCCCGTGCCGTCCTTCGTTTTAATCAGCATATCGTTTTTCAGCATATATTCATAGTTTTCGCTGTTTTCATTTATCGTCGGCCACATTGAAACAACAAGTTTTGTTCCCATTTTATGGAGTTCATCGCTCATTGATTCAACATCCTGCCAGTACTGAGGGTCGAATTTATAGTCGCCCTGCTCGGTCCAGTGAAAATAATCGCAGACAATTGCTGAAAGGGGAATGTTTTCTTCTTTATATTTTCTTGCAACTTCAAGCAAGTCCTCCTGAGTTTCATATCTCAGCCTGCTCTGCCAGAAGCCCGTAGCCCAGTGAGGCATAATCGGCGCGTGTCCTGTTAAATCGGCAAGCGTTTTTGAAACTTCCTTCGGATTGCCTGCGATAACAACATAGTCGATTTTTCTTGTTGCAAAAGAAGTCCAGCGCGTTCTGTTGTTTGAAAGTTCAACATTTCCGACGGAGGGATTATTCCAGATAAAGCCGTAGCCGAGGGAGGAATAAACAAAGGGTATTGAGCATTTTGCATTAACATGGCGCAAATCAAAGGAAGAGCCTTTTAAATCAAACTGATTGCTCGCCTCGTGGCCCAGACCGTAGAAATGTTCATTTCTTGCAGGCTTGAAAGTTGCCCTTGCATAGTATGTGTTGTTTTCATTGCTTTCATAAAAACGCCAGCCCGAATCAAAGGCGAGTTCGTTTTTTTCTTCAAGAAGGGGAACTCCGTTTTTGAAAAAGGTAATCTTGCCCCTGCTTTCAAGAACGGCTGAAAGCGCGCCGTTTTTTATTTCAACTTTGTTTTCTTTTTCGTTTATTTCAAGGTTGAGGCTTTTGGGCATAAGAGTGAAGTTTTCTTCAAAAAATTCCCCGTCCGGAAAAGCCTCAAATCTCAGCGAGTTTTCCGCGCAGGCGGTTATTCTGATTAAATCTTCATTTCGTTTAAACAAAACTTCGTTGTTGTTGAATATTGCGTTCATTTTCTGTTCCCCTTTGTGTATTTTTACTTGCTTGTCAGCGTTATTATATATTTAAACCTGCTTGCTTGTCAAACTGATTATAAAAGTATTGACAGCACCTGTTTTTTATTATAAAATATAATGTGAACAAATTTATTGATTTTATGGAGGTAAAATTATGAAAAAATCATTTAAAAAGGTGATTGCATGCATGCTTGCCGTGCTTATGATTGCCTTATCAATGCCTTTCTCGGCATTGGCAAAAGTCGGTGATTATACACCGGATATTCAGCTTGAGTTCTCAACTTTCTGCGATGACCCAAGCAATCCAACCAGCAAAGTGGCCGGTGATTCAACCAAATATCAGGCATCAGGTCTTGCAGGCTATCCGATTCAGTGGGACCGTGAAAACGGAACCCTTATAGCAAGCAAAGAAGATATCAACGTTTACAATGAATACTGGGAAACCGATACTGTTGATGAAGATTGGGTTCTTGGAGAAGGCGACATCTTCGCGGTAACAGTCAGAATGGATAACATTACTGAGGCTTGGGGCGGAAATGTTGACATTAAGTTTTCCGATAACCTTACACCTGCGGGTATTTGGCAGTCCGGAAAAGGTAAAAATATCACGTATTCATATGGTAATGAAGACGCTGCTCCTGATACTCTACCCAAAATGGTAACAGGCTTTAGAGAACCCATTTCAGATTGGTCGGCAAGCGCACTTTATGACGGAATGAACGACACAGCGTTGGGCGATCCTTGCAAAATCGCGGAAGACTCTCATGCAGTTGAAGGTGATGGTTGGAGCGACCTTGTCATAAGCGCATCCTATCTTTCCGCCGGTGAAAGCGTTGACCTCAGTTCTGTTGGTTCCGATCTTGGATTCTTTGATATCGTAAACCACACCTATAATTCAGATGAAGGTT
>JAFYFO010000080.1 GCA_017543725.1 Eubacterium sp. | reverse complement strand
GTTTTTGTTTTATCAATAACCCAGAGCAGAGAATGTTTTTTGTCGCCGCTCATCATCGACTTTGTCAGTTCAAGATTGCGCCTTGCGTTTGAATCGAGCGCCATAAAATCATCTTTATCATAGAAATCGAGTTCGCTCGGGGCTTCAATTTTATCTGTTTTCTGAGTATCGCGCAGATATGAGATAACCGCGCCGAGAGCGCAAACCGCCGCTTTTGAATGACCTATTCCCAATGAAGATATTTCTTCTCTGCTGATTGTTTCAAGAATTATTTCGGTTGCGCGGTTGAAATCAAAAACATCATCCGGAAGTGTTTCAAACGAGGAAGAAAGCCTTGATTCGGCAAATTTTTCAACCTTTGAAAGATTTGACGCCGCAGAATTTACTATTATCTCTTTGGTTGAATACGAGGAAAGTTGATTGATGATTTTTTCTTCTTCATCCGCTCCGTTTATAACGGTTATATGGAACTGCCCCGTTGAAACATCGGCAAAACATAATCCGGTTTCGTTTTCAGCCTTGCAGATTGCGCAAAGATAATTATTGACTCCGTCTTCAAGAATATTGCTTTCAATAACCGTTCCCGGAGTTATAACTCTTATAACATCTCTTTTAACAATGCCTTTCGCCGCCTTCGGGTCTTCGGTTTGTTCGCAGATTGCAACTTTATATCCGCGCGAAACGAGTTTTGCAATATAGCCGTCTGCGCTGTGGAAAGGAACTCCGCACATCGGCGCTCTTTCCTCCTGACCGCAATCCCTGCCCGTTAAAACCAAATCAAGTTCTTTTGAAGCGGTTTTAGCGTCGTCGAAAAACATTTCATAGAAATCGCCGAGGCGGAAGAACAAAATCACGCCGGGATATTCTTTTTTAATCTGAAAATACTGCTGCATCATTGGCGAGAGTTCACCGGCTTTAGCCATTCTTCTTCCCCCTTCGATAAATTTGATTTTGGAATTTTGGTTAAGATTTCGGATGAGATTGGCTTTTTCAGGCGCAGCGCTGACCTTTGCGGTCGCGTAAGCCTGAAAAAGTTAAACTCGCCGAAAGATTTCCAAAATTAGTGGCAGCCTCCGCAGGTTGAGCAATCATGAGTGCAGTCCTGGGGAGGAATTTCGCAGGTTTCGGGGTCCTGACCGTCGAAGAAAAGGCCAATCATACCGCTGATATACTGAGCCATCTTCTCCATTTCGGAAGCGGCAACGGAATATGCCTGCATTTCTTCGGTTTGCATAATATCGTTATAAACGCTCTGATATTCGCCCTGAAGTTCGGTTATTCTGTCGTGGCTTGCTTCTTCGCCTTTTTCCATTTCCTGCTGATATTTTAAAGAAATAAGTTGAAGTTCCTGCATTTGCTTTTGCAGGTCTTCATTTGCGTCGTTTGCGGCAGCGGCTTTTTTAAGCGCGTCGAAACGGGGGTCTTTCTGGATTTCTTTTCCAAGTTCTCTGAGAATTGATTCTAAACTCATAATTAATACCTTCCTTAGTTTGTTATATTAATTCACCCAGTAAAACATAGGTGAGCGGCTCTGTTACTCTGATATTCTGAAAGGAGCCGATGAGCCCTTCGTCCCCTTCAAATTCTATAATCAAATTGCCGTCTGTTCTTGCGGCAAGATAATTATCGCAGGTTTTGCCATGTCCGTAGACAAAGCACTTGAATGTTTTTCCGCCGTGGAGCGCCATTTGCTGAGTGGACTTCTTTTCCTGAAGAACAAGAAGTTCCCTGAGCCATTTCGACTTTTCCTCATAACTTATCGGGTCGGGCATTTTTGCGGCGGGGGTTCCCACTCTGGGAGAATAGATGAAAGTGAAAAGGCTTGTTGCGCCGATTTCATCAACAAGGCTGTATGTGTCGCGGAATTCTTCATAGGTTTCACCGGGAAAGCCAACGATTATATCGCTCGTTATTGAAAGTTCGTCGCCCATTAATTCTTTAGCGTAATTAATAAGTTCAAGATAACTCTCTCTTGTGTAGCCCCTGTTCATCGCTTTAAGAACTCTGTTGTTTCCGCTTTGAAACGGAAGATGCAGATGCTTTGCAACCTTATCGCACTGAGCCATTGTTTCAAGAAGTTCCCTCGTGCAGTCTTTCGGATGGCTTGTCATAAATCTGATACGGAAATCGCCCTTTATTTCATTGAGCCTTCTTAATAACTGCGAAAAACTGACACTCGGCTGCAAATCCTTGCCGTAGGAATTAACATTCTGACCGAGGAGGGTTATTTCCTTATAGCCGTCTGCAACAAGTTTTCTGAATTCCTCTTCAACATTTTCGGCTGTTCTGCTTCGTTCGCGTCCCCTGACATAGGGAACAACGCAATATGAGCAGAAATTATTGCAGCCGTACATTATCGGAAGCCACGCTTTTTTATCGTTATCCCTTTTAACGGGAAGCCCTTCGGCGATAACGCCGTCGATATCCGGAAGTTCAAAAACTCTTTTGCGCTGAGTTAAGGCTTTGAAAAGCAGTTCGGGGAGTTTGTGAACAACATGAGTTCCGAAAACCAAATCAACAAACTGAAACGATTCCCTGATTTTATCGGCAATATGCTTTTGCTGCATCATACAGCCGCAAAGCGCTATAACAACATCGGGATTTGCAAGTTTATATTTTTTAAGAGCGCCGACATTGCCGAAAACTCTGTCTTCCGCGTGTTCCCTGACAGCGCAGGTGTTGAAGATAATAAGTTTCGCTTTCGTTCTGTCTTCTGTGAAATCGTAGCCCATAACGCTGAGCATACCTTTGATTTTTTCGCTGTCTGCAACATTCTGCTGACAGCCGTAGGTTACAACGCAGGCAAGGGGTTTTGAATTATAGCGGCTTTCAAGAATACTTGTTATCTTAGCGGAATAATCCTTTTGAATTTCAAGTTCCGCTTCATCAATTATCCTGACTTTTTCTGCCATAAAATCACCTGCCCCGATTTCGCCTTATGTATATTAACCCATTCTGTTGTATTATACCAAACGGCAAAATCATATGCAATATATAAAATATTAAATATTATATATTTTTTATTTGCATAATATATATAAATTGACTAACAGCGGTTGATTTTTGCTTTGAAAAATGATATTATTTATAGGAATTAACAAAAACACAGAGGTGGATATATTTGCTGAAAAACAGAGGCGCAGGAGTTCTTTTGCACATTTCATCAATGCCCTCCCCGTACGGAGTCGGAGTTTTTGATGAAAATGTTTTGCATTTTATAGACAAAATATCCGATATGGGATTCACATATTGGCAGGTTTTGCCCTTTAATCCGACTGACGGCGCAAACTCCCCCTACTGCTCGCCGAGCGCGTTTGCGGGGAATTATTTATACATAAATCCCGCAGGGCTCAGGGATATGGGCCTTATTGACGAAAACGATTTAAAAGAGAATATTTACGAGGGCTCGCCCTACACGGCTGCATATGAATTTGCCGCTGAAAAAAGGCTTAAAACGCTCAGAAAAGCATTTCTGAATATAAACGATGAAATCGCAAAGGAAATCAAGCAGTTTGAACTTGAAAACGACTGGCTGACAGACTATGCGATTTATATGGCTGTTAAGGAAAAAGAGGACTTCAGACCCTGGTGGGAATGGAGCGAAAACCGCGCAAGATATTTTGAATGTATCAAGGATGTTTTTTCCTTCGAGGAAGACGCCGCTTTCTGGAAATTCGTTCAGTTTGTTTTCTTCAAACAATGGAATAAAATTAAGGCTTATGCGAATAAAAAAGGCATTGCCGTTATCGGCGATATGCCAATTTATGTTGCTATGGACAGCGTTGATGTCTGGAGCAATCTTCCGATGTTTCTCATTGATGAAAAAACGCTGAAAGTTGAAAAAGTTGCAGGCGTTCCGCCCGATTATTTCAGCGAGGACGGTCAACTCTGGGGCAACCCGATTTATGACTGGAAGAATATGAAAAAAGACGGCTATTCCTGGTGGATTTCCCGCATTTTTCAGGCGTTTAAAACCTATGATATAGTTAGAATCGACCATTTCAGAGCCTTTGCTTCATACTGGGAAATTCCAGCCGATTCAAAAACCGCAAAAGTCGGACAATGGGTTGACGGACCGAGAATGGATTTATTCAGCAAAGTTTTTGAAGTTTTCGGAAAAGACGCGCCGATTATCGCGGAAGATTTGGGCGTTTTCGGCGAAGATGTTGTTGAACTTCTTGAAAACACGGGATTTATGGGAATGAAAGTTGTTCAGTTCGCTTTCGACCCCAATTCCGATTCCTCCCATCTTCCCCACAACGCTGTGCAAAACACAATAAACTATGTCGGAACGCACGATAACAACACCCTGCTCGGCTGGCTCTGGGAAGCGAGCGAGGACGAAAGAAGATTTGCGCTTGACTACTGCGGTTTTTCGGGCGATAACTGGGGCGAAGGCGGATACCGTTCACCCTCCTGCAGAAAAATAACCGAAACCGTCTGGAAAAGTTCTTCAAATGTTGCAATAATAACGCTTCAGGATATGTGCGGTTTCGGCTCGGACGCAAGAATGAACACCCCGGGAATCCCCGATAAAAACTGGCGTTTCAGAACAACGAGGGAAACGATAGACAGCATTGATTGCGATT
>JAFYFO010000079.1 GCA_017543725.1 Eubacterium sp. | reverse complement strand
GTTGCTCCGTATTTCGACCCCGAAACAGTTAAATGCTGCAACCGCTACGGAATTCCTTCAATGCCCGGTATCTACACTCCGACAGAGGCAGTTCAGGCAATGGAATGCGGCGCAGATGTTCTCAAAGTATTCCCCGGCGACCTTGCAGGTCCTCAGTTCATCAAGGATATCCACGGTCCGATTCCTCACGCAGTTATGATGCCCTCGGGCGGCGTTGATATTAACAATGTTAAGGATTGGATTAAAGCGGGCGCTATCGCAGTCGGCGCAGGCTCATCACTCACCGCAGGCGCTAAAACAGGCGAATACGAAAAGATAACCGAAACAGGAAAAATCTTCGTTGAGCGCATTAAAGAAGCAAGAGCAGAAATGGCAAAATAATTTTGCACCTTTTCCGATAACGCTTAATCAAAAGAATCCGCTTAAACAGCATAAACCCGATATTTAAGACAATCCTTAATATCGGGTTTATTTTTTATTATTGACTTTTTTGAAAAATTCGAGTAAAATAAAGTCACACTTTAGATTTCTCAGGATGTGATTATATGTATATCAAAAGACATTTGGAAAATCAAATAATCGAAGCCTCAAAATACTATCCCGTTGTTATGGTTTGCGGAGCAAGGCAGGTTGGAAAATCAACCATGCTTAATCATCTGCGTGAAGATGAAAGAAGATATGTTTCACTTGACGATATGAATGCAAGAAGGCTTGCTGAAAATGACCCCGCCCTTTTCTTTGAAACGTACGGCTTGCCCATTATGATTGATGAATTTCAAAGAGTTCCTTCAATTCTTCTTGAAATAAAAAGAATTGTTGACCAAAAGGCATTAAGCGGAGAAAAAAACGAGGGGCTTTTCTGGCTGACAGGTTCTCAAAAATTTAAAATGATGAAAAATGTTTCGGAATCATTGGCGGGCAGAATCGCTGTTTTTGATTTGTCCTCGCTGAGTACCTCTGAAATAAACGGCTGCAGTTCGGAACTTTTCAAACCAGATATTGACAGTGTTAAAAAACGTTTACAATCCGCGAAATCCATGGATATACACTGCCTTTATGAGCGCATTTTTCAGGGCGGTATGCCAAAAATCAACACCTCGGATATCGACAGAGAGCGTTATTATTCCGATTATGTTAACACCTATCTCGAAAGGGATATTAAAGAACTTTCACAAGTTGGAAAACTCAGCGAATTCTATGATTTTTTAGTACTTATGGCGTCAAGAACCTCGCAGCAACTGAAATACAGCGAAATTGCAAATACCATCGGCGTTTCCGCTCCCACTGCAAAGGAATGGGTCAGTATACTCGAGCGTTCGGGTATAATTTATCTTCTCAAGCCGTTTTATCAAAACATTTCAAAAAGACTTGTTAAAACCCCTAAAATTTATTTTATGGATACGGGTCTTGCGGCATATCTTTGCAGATGGCCAAATGCTGAAACTATTGAAAACGGTGCTATGGACGGCGCTTTTTTAGAAACCTACTGCGTAAGCGAAATAGTTAAAAGTTATTATAACTCAGGCAAACGCCCTGATTTATTCTACTACAGAGATGTCGACGGCAAGGAAGTTGATTTGCTTATATCAGAGGGAAACAG
>JAFYFO010000078.1 GCA_017543725.1 Eubacterium sp. | reverse complement strand
CTTTATTAAAACTAAAAAAATGCTTTTTCAATATTATACTATAGTAATCCATTTCACTATACTCTAATAGTGAAGTTAAAGCATCTACACAATCATTAATAGCCCTTCTTTCTCGCTTTTTGAGAAATCTGAATTCATAGTTTTCTTTAATACTATAAAGCTCTACTAATGTTTCTGAAACAGGATTATTACATAACGCAACTGCAAATGGCTCTACAACGATTGAAATAGCAGCGTTTCTATTTGCCTTTTGAAAATAAATAAATGTCATAAGCCATGAAAAAAAGCCGGAGGCAAATATTGAAACGATCATAATGATTAAATCTTTTTTAGTCATAGTTCACCTTATTAATAATTATATACTAACATATTTTAGCATACACAACCTAAACAATCAAATAATTGCAATATATTTATCCTTTTTGCCGTCGCCGTTCCAATCGAAAATAGCCATAATTAGCCTCCTTAATTCCTATCCCTCAAAAGTCTTCAACGCATTATTATATTCTCTTGCGGAATAAACGCAGAGCAGAACATTAACATTATAATCCGGATGTTTCTTGGTGAAATAGCCGTATGCCTTAACGCATTCCTTAACAGATGTTGCAACTGGGTTTTCCAGATTTCCGCCGAATATACCCGAGCTTATCAGCGGAAAGGCAATGCTGTGCAGATTGTTTTCCATAAGCACTTTGAGTGAATTATAATATGCGTCGTTAAGCTCTTTAAACGCCTTCGGCGTTACGCTGAAATTCGGTCCGACAGCGTGGATGATATACTTTGCATTTTTTATATTGAACGCAGGAGTAATAACCGCTGCGCCGTCCTTAAGCGGAACGGTGTATTGTTCGCAGGCGTTTTGAAGCTGAGCATGACCAGCCTTGCTGAAGATTGCGCCGCATATTCCGCCGCCTGCCGCCAGATACCTGTTTGCCGCATTAACAATTGCATCAACATTCTGTTCAACAGCCGATGCCTGAATCAGCTTAATACCGCTCATAATAATTCTCCTTACCAATCGTGGCCATGGTCTTTCCAAAACAGGTACTCATCTTCGTCTGTATCATAACTGTCGTTCCCAGACGGAAGCCAGAAAAACAACAGCTTGAATGGTAAAAACATAACCCATAATATTGCTTTTAAAATAAACATAAAATCACCTTATTTATTCGGTTCTTCCGTTTTTTTATTTCGTGAAGAAACTCTGTTAACTCTTCAACGACTTTCTCGTTAGATGTTTGGAAAATATCTTTTTTCAATGTCAATGTAGCATATTTTATATGTGTTGTAAACAAAATTAAAAACAGTGTCCTCATTGTGGGACACTTGGCTTTTCTTTGAAGAAAAACAGGGGATGAACCAGCGGTTCATCCCCTTCGTTTGTTATTTACTTAATTCAACAAGGCTGTTTTTTATTGAGATTGCTTTTTCCATATACGGCGAATAGTCCATTTGTGTTCTGCTGCGAAGCAGCTCGGTTATTTCAACCATTATGTCGTATAACGGCGTTAGCGAAAGGTTTCCGAGAACGCCCTTAAGCGAATGCGCAATTTCAAAGCCCTCATCAAGATTGTTGTTTTTCAATGCCAAATCAAGGCGCTCAAGGCTGTCATCGTTCAGCGCAGCTTGCAGGCGGGCTTAAATGCACATCTTACAAAGCCTGTTAAACCCGAAGCGCTCTTCCAGACTCTTGAGGAGCTTATAGTTGAATAAAAAGGCAGAAATATAATTGATAAGGGGCTGTTTCTCAAAAGAGAAACAGCCCCGTTTTTCAGTAAAAGTTTTTAATCAATTTCGGACCAGTCTATTTTTTCATTTTTATAAAAATATTCTCTGTCGTGCTCAGATATTTCTCTGTAAACCCTGCAAGGGTTTCCGAAGGCAACAACATTTTCGGGAATATTCTTTGTAACAACACTTCCTGCGCCGATAACGGTGTTTTTGCCGATTGTAACCCCGGGGTCGTATTTAACCATTCTTTCATACTGCGTCATAGTATCACCTTGTTTATTTATAGTATTTTTCAATACCGCCATAGCCCATTATCAGCTTGTTTTTTCGGGTTTTTTCAATAAAATTATCAAGGCGTTTCTGAAATTCCTCGGGTCTTTTTCTTGCGGCATCAATATATGCAATTCGTATGCGTTTATATGAATCCGAAAAGCCCTTGAAGTTTTCAAAAGCGGCTTCGTCTTTTCCTATTTCGTCCATAATATCCTGCGGAAAAACAAAGGGCTCTTTGATAATCGGAAGAACGCTTTCTCTGATTTCGGGAAGAATAAGCCCCTGCTCATCAAGCCATATCAAGCGCTCAATATTGGGGCGTGAATAGGGGCTGCCCTTTCTTCGAGGAGTAAAGCGGCGAAGCTGATGGGTTTCATCAAGCGTTCCCGCCCTGCCGTCTATCCAGCCGAAGCAAAGCGCTTCTTCAACAGCATCGTTATATGAAAGCGCTTCTTCACCCGAAGCCTTGGTTGGAAAAATAAACCAGATTTCTGAGGAGGATTTATAATGGCTTTGAAGATAACTGCGCCATTCTTCTCTTTTGCTTGTATAAAAGGTTTCCATATTTTCACCGCCAATTCCTGACTATTATAACACAAAGAAGGGGATTGCACAACGAACAAAGCACCCTGTTTTTTACCAAAAATATTCCGTTCGTCATAAAATAAATGCATTTTGTCAGTTTTTTTATTCTTGAGCAGGTTTTATGATATGATAATCTTGTAACAAGAAAGAGCAAACGACTTAGGTTATCGTTGGTATTGAAGTTTGCGATTAATTGATTTATAATCAAATATGTACAACTATCCAAAAAAGCATATTTACATATTATTGTTGGAGGAATT
>JAFYFO010000077.1 GCA_017543725.1 Eubacterium sp. | reverse complement strand
TCGCCAGGGACATATTGCATATGTTATCAACACGATTGATATAAACGCGGGCGACAGCCATTCCGACGGCTCCTCAATCAGAAGAGCGGCGGTTGATAATAATGTTACAATGTTTACCTCGCTTGATACTGTTCGCGTTTTGCTTGATGTTCTTGAAGAAATAACGCTTGGTGTATCGACGATAGACGAAGAGTAAGTTGTTTACGGCAAGATGAAGGCATCTTGCCCTACAGAGATTGAGTGATTATAAGGATTTGTAGGGAACGATGCCCACATCGTTCCGGTAGGAAAAAGTATGTTTAAAATAATCGAAAATGTAAATATCGCCAAGGATGTTTATAAAATGCTTCTTGAGGGCGATACCTCGAAAATAACTGCGCCGGGTCAGTTTGTTAATATCAGGCTTGAAGGAAAATTCCTCCGCAGACCTATTTCGGTTTGCGACTGCGAGGAAAACCGTTTAACGCTCATTTATAAAGTTGTCGGCGAAGGCACGGAGCAGATGAGCCGTATGCAGCAGGGAACAACGCTTGATATTTTAACAGGTCTCGGCAACGGATATGATATTTCAAAATCAAAAAAGCCGCTTTTAATCGGCGGCGGAGTCGGCGTTCCTCCTCTTTATTATCTTGCAAAAAAACTTATTGAAAACTCTCAGAAACCTTCCGTTATTCTCGGTTTCAATACCGCTGAGGAAGTTTTCCTTGAAGATGAATTCAGGGCGCTCGGCTGTGAAGTCTTTGTTTCAACCGTTGACGGAAGCCGCGGAATAAAAGGCTTTGTAACGGATGTTATGGGCGATATCGAATATGATTATTTCTACACCTGCGGACCTATGCCGATGTTCAGAGCGATTGAAAAAACCGCAAAAACAAGCGGTCAGTATTCCTTTGAGGAAAGAATGGGCTGCGGTTTCGGAGCGTGTATGGGTTGTTCGTGCAAAACAAAAAACGGATTCAAGCGCATTTGCAAAGACGGACCCGTTCTTGAAAGGGAGGAAATCCTATGGTAGATTTATCTGTTAATCTTGCAGGGCTTGCCCTTGATAATCCCGTTATTCCTGCTTCGGGAACTTTCGGTTTCGGAAAGGAATTTAAAGACTACTACGATATCAATATCCTCGGTTCGTTTTCTTTCAAGGGAACAACAAGAGAAGCGCGTTTCGGCAATCCGACTCCGAGAATTGCGGAGTGCAAAAACGGAATGATAAACGCCGTCGGACTTCAGAATCCCGGTGTTGAACATATTATTGAGCACGAACTTCCCGAAATGAAGGAATATTTCAGCAAACCCGTTATTGCGAATGTTTCGGGATTTTCGGTTGAGGAATATGCTCAGACCTGCGAACTTCTTGATAAGCAGGAGCAGGTCGGAATACTCGAAGTTAATGTTTCCTGCCCGAATGTTCACGGCGGCGGAATGAGTTTCGGAACAAACCCAGAATGTGCCGCAGAGGTAACAAGGGCTGTTAAAAAGGTTTCAACAAAACCTGTTTTCATAAAACTCAGTCCGAATGTAACCGATATTGTTTCAATCGCAAAAGCCTGCGAGGAAGCGGGAGCGGACGGAATCTGCCTTATAAATACGCTTCTCGGAATGAGAATTGATATAAATAAAAGAAAGCCCGTTATCGCAAACAAAATGGGCGGATTTTCGGGCGACGCTGTTTTTCCGGTTGCCGTTCGTATGGTTTATCAGGTTGCAAAGGCTTGCTCGGTTCCTGTTATGGGCTGCGGCGGCGTTTCAACTGCAAGGGATATTATTGAAATGATGATGGCAGGCGCAACAGCCGTTCAGGTCGGAGCGGCAAATCTTGTTGACCCCTATGCCTGCAAAAAAATAATAGAAGAACTTCCGAAAGAATGTGAAAAACTCAAAATTGAAAGAATTTCAGATATAATAGGAGTGGTTGATTAATGGGAAAAGATGTTATTATAGCCTGCG
>JAFYFO010000076.1 GCA_017543725.1 Eubacterium sp. | reverse complement strand
GATGTCGCCGTCAACCGTTCCCGCAATTCTTTTTATTATTTCATATTTTTCATTAGTATTAAGGTCGGGCGAGCCGGTGACAAGCTCGGCAAGCCCTGTGGGACCGAGGCGGTTTTCGTCTTTTTTATAATATCTGTTCATTTCGGCAAAGAGAAAAACACGGTCGATTATATTGTCATATTCCTCTTTTGTCAGTTCTTTTATAACCTTTTTACCCGGCGTGTATTCAAACACAAAGGTTCTGATGCCTTTTTTCTGCGCCTCTTCAAGCGTGAAGCGGGTTCCCCTTGTGTTTTTGCTGACAAAGCCGATAACAGCGCCGTCAATCTCTCCTGTGGTGCCGACCGGCTCAATACC
Organism: Eubacterium sp.; assembly: GCA_017543725.1. Classification (GTDB taxonomy): domain Bacteria; phylum Bacillota; class Clostridia; order Oscillospirales; family Acutalibacteraceae; genus Eubacterium_R. The sequence goes on along the minus strand of JAFYFO010000076.1, from coordinate 1,663 downwards.
GATGTATTCAACCATTTCTATATTTCTTCTTATGCCTGCCGATTTGCCGTATTCAGCCCAGTCGGCGGGAAAAACGGTGAGTTTATAGCCGTTTTCTTCTGCATATCTTTCGCCGAGCAGGTCGCAGCCCTTACAGTGACCGCTGACAATTTCAATCTCTTTTTCCGGTTTCAGTTCTGATATTACGCGGTCGCAGTTGATTTTCAGAAAATCATAATCCTCAAAATGTCTGCCGCCGCAGATTATTATTTTGAAAGTGCCGTTGTCTTTCGTTTTGTTTTTCACAGCCATATTAAGATTCTCCGAATTCCTTATAAAGTTTTTTAATGTTTTTGTCACCGATATATTTGCCGAAAAGGTTTTTTATTTTATTCTCAATCAAAGCTGAATCAACAGGAAACATTGACATTGTTTCATCAGCCTTTGAAAGAATCATTATATTAATTGTGTTTATAGAAGGGGTGTTAGTGGTAACCTCATTCGCAAAAGAATTTAATCCGATCATGAAAATGCCGTCTGAATTTTCAAATTCACAAAGTGTATCGAATAATATGCTTATCGGCTGTGCCGAAATTTTTGATAATGCCGAAAAAACCTCAACGGTATTATATAAAGAAATAATTTTATAATCGGGGTTTAATACATTTTCAAGAATTTTATCTTCATATGCTTTCATCTCATCTTCCGTTGTGAAATCATAACGGATGCATTTTTCATCTGCAATTAATTTGTAAAAAAAGTCAAACAGTTCTTCTGCAATCCTGTCACTTGTTTCGCCGAAGTAATTGGGGTCTTTACCATTAAATTCTATATCTGTTATAAAATCCCAATACTTACCGGTAACATAATCCTTGATTGCTTCAATAATTTTATTCATTTTTATTTCTTTCATTGATAATCGGTTCATAATTTTTTATAACTCAATCCCATAAATCATCGAAGTTTTCTTTGAGCCAGTCAAATACTTCGTCTTTTATTTCTTTGTATTCATCGTCTGCACGCTTCCACTCCCAATCCCAATCCCAATATATGTCGTCAAGTTTTCTGACAAGGTCTGCAATCCGTTTAAGCTCTTTTTCCCAGTTTTCATAACTGCCGTATTTATCGGGATATCCGTGTTCATTCTCCGCAAAACAAACGAGTCCGTCGGCAAAAACCTTTCTGAGGAACGAATTAAAATCCCAGGTGTCACAGTCTGCAAATCCTCTTACCACTCTTTGTTTTGCGTGTTTAAGATTGCGGAAAAAGCAAACGATATTGTGTGATATACGCCTGGATTTACGCCTGGAGTAATCGTCCATATATGCGAAAAGGACATTGTTTTTGTTTTTCATTGTCACACCTCATCCACATCCCTGTAACGCAGGCAAAACTCATCAAGCGTGCGTCCGCTCCCGCGATACTGCCAGTGAGTTCCCTTTTCATCCAGAATATCGCCCGCGACAAAACCCTTGGATTTCAAATAATCCTCAAATGTCTGAAAGCCCTTGAGATTGATGTAATCCCTGCACGCCGTAATTGCCCGGGCGTGGTAATCCTTATACCATTCTTCGCATAATACAACTATGTTGCCGTCATCCAGAACGCAGCTGCAGTTCCGGTAACCGAATTCGTCAATATCGCCCTCGCTGTATGGCTTGAAATCACCGTAATAGTCCTTTTT
>JAFYFO010000008.1 GCA_017543725.1 Eubacterium sp. | reverse complement strand
GTTAATGTAAGCGTTTTTGTTGCAGCATTATACGACCAGTTAATGGTCGGGGTGCATGCTCCGCTTGTTGCGGCGGAGGCAACATTTATTCCAAGGGCAAAAAGCGTTGTTAAAATCAAAACAACGCTCATAAAGCCCGCAGTTATTTTCTTAATTGATTTTTTCACAAATATCACCCGCTTAGATAAACTGATTCACTCTTATTATATCATAAATAAAAATTTTTTCAATATGTTAAAATTAAGCGCGTATATAAAATCAGTTATATTTTTCGGCTAAATCCTTTTTAAAACGCTTTTTGGCTTTTGAAGCAAGGGTTTCAAGGTCGTTCCCCGTTATCTTCATAAGCAGTTTGATAAAGGGTTTTAATTTAAGATGAGTTGCAGCGTCAACGGTTTCAAGATAGAAATCGTCGCTCTGCCTTTTATCCTTGTCAAAAGGAACCGTATCGCTTGTTTCAAACAGCCAGAAAAGCAGTTTTGAGCGCAGTTCATCAATAACGCCTTTGTATTCGGGATTATCTATTTCGTTTGTTTTCTCGCCCTTTGATAAATCATAGAATTCATCGTTTTCATAAAGGCGCAAAACATATTTATATTCTTTTGTGCGAATCATAAGCGCTTTTGTATGCTCAGCGCCGTAACTCTGCTGAAGGCGGATTCTCGGCTCATATTCATCAAGAACGATGCCGAAATTATTTTCAACCTCCTCGGTGCAGTGGCGCTCGCTTTTAAGCCTTCCGCCCTCGCTGCAAACAAAATCGCGAACCGAAACATTTTTATCCGCAATCGTTTCAACAAGGGAGTGCCCGAAATGAGTGTGGTTGCTTTCAGCGCCGGTTATATCGAGAACCGTTGCAAAAAAGTCGATAAGTTCAACGGGATTATCGTTAATGCCCCGGTCTTCCTTCATATATTCGGGCAGTTTAACAATAAGCGGAACTCTGACAAGGCAGTCGTCAAAAAGATTCTGCGCTTTTTCGGGAATACCGTAGTCCCCTGTGAAATCGCCGTGGTCGGAAAAAATGAATATCGCGGCGTTTTCATATCTTCCTGTTTTCTTCAGCGCTTCAACAATCCTGCCAACTATTTCATCAACCCTCGCGCACTGAGCAAGATACGCCTTTTTCAGCGCAATCTTGTTTTTCTCCTCCCAATCGGAAATGCCGAGAGCCTCGGCAAGTCCGTACTGCATAGAGGGCTTTTTATCCTCTTTTGCCGACGGCGCTATTGGAGCGATTATAAGGCTTTCATCAATCAAATCGAGATATTTTTTCTCCGCGTGATAGGGCGGATGAGGATTGTTCAGCCCCAAAAAAGCAAACAAGGGTTTGTTTTTATCGGATTTATATATCAGTTCTTCACAGCCGCAAGTCCACTGATAATCATTATCGCGGCAAATGCCGTCGGGATTATCGGTTTTAATTTCGCCTCTGTAAAAACTGAAATATCTTTTATCGCCCTTTTCTCCCCTGCCGTCATCAACAATTCGGTCTTTACCGCATTTGTTATAAACTTCACTCGTACATTCCTTAATCCATTTTGTCTGCTGACCCGCAAGGCAATCGCCTCTTCCGCTTGTCCAGACATAATAGCCGTTGTTTTTCAAAATACGGTATAGATTATCCTCGCCCTGACGAAGAAGATAACTCATTGTTCTGTGTCCCGTTGTATGCGGATAAAGCCCTGTCATAAACGAACACCTTGAGGGAACGCAAACAGGATTCTGGCAAAAAGCGCTGCTGAAAGAAACCCCTTCACGGGCAAGCAAATCCATATTCGGAGTGTGGGAAGCCTCGCTTCCCAGATGATGAAGCGCGTCCGCCCTCATCTGGTCGGGGTTGATAACAATAATATCGGGCTTTTTGGTCATAATATCACATCCTGAATTAATTATACATCAAAACAAAAATAACATCAACAAAAAACTCCTCACCGAGGTGAAGAGTTTTTTGATTATTCTCCGTATTTGGTATATAATTTGTCAACTTTATCCCAAACGTCATCGCCCATATCGACATAGTCTTTTTGAATATTTTCATATTCATCAAAATACAAATCTCTTGCACTTGAAGATGATTCTGCCCAAGATGATTTATACCATTTTCCCGTAATTACGCTTCCGTCTTCGCATACTTTATATGCTCTGAATTCAAACTCTTTAGGTCCGTCATGACCTGCTTGGGAAAGTTTATTTGTTGAATATTTTACAGGCTCGGTTGCCCTATCCGTGCCGTAAATATCAAAAATAAATCTGACTTCATATCCGGTTGCATTTTTAACTTTATCAATGTCAAAGAAAGTTACACCGAATCCACCACCGGCATTTTCAGGGTCGTTTTCATATTGTACTTTTGTATAATCTCTGACACCGTACGAAACCGCTTTAATATGCTTTATCGTTCCCCATAAAGATTTTTCTTTCTTTGTTTCTTCAAGTTTTTCTTTTGAATCGCTGTAATCGCCAAGGGATTTAAACAATTTCTCTGCTTCGCCGAACTCATCTTTTTTCAGATATTCAACTGCCTTATCATATTTCTTCTTTAATTTGATTTCTTTCTCACACTTTTTATAGTATTCCCTACTGTTTTTATAATTATCAAGTTCTGAAAACGCCTTCATTGCCTTATCGAACTCACCTTTATCAAAATATGAAATTGCATTTTTATAATTAGTCATCAATTCAAGTTCTTTATTACATTCGGCAAGATACTTTTCACTATCCTTAAAATCATCAAGTTTTTCGAATTTCAAAATTGCTTCTTCATATTCTTCATTATTATACATAACAATAGCGGAATTATATTCATTATTCATTTTTGCATTGGTATATAATAGCCCCGCACAAATTCCGATAAGAACAACTGCAATACAAATGCTGATAATAACAGCAATCTTTTTGTTTTTCACCCAATCACCTCTTTTAATAGTATTTTTATTATGACATTTTAATCCTTTATTTGCAACTATTTATTGCAATTCAAAAAACACAATTATTGCCCGAGCGAAGCGTTGTTGTTTCATTTGCCCAAATAAAATCAATCAAACCTATTAAGCCTTCCCGAGATATACTCAATCCAACCTATCAAGCCTTCCCCCTCGGGGGAAGGTGGCTGCCGTATGGCAGACGGATGAGGGGAAACAAAACGGGGGAAGGTGTCGGCGAATACTTGGAGCCGACGGATGAGGTGTGTTTACTGAAAACTGAATATTTAATAATGAATAATTAATAATTTATGG
>JAFYFO010000007.1 GCA_017543725.1 Eubacterium sp. | reverse complement strand
AATAATCGTTGCCGTTCCAGCAATCAGTTGAGCCGTGGACGGTTTTAACCGAATGATTGCCTGCGTCAACCTCACAGCAAACATCAAGAAAACGAACTCCTGCATCAAGTTGTTCGCGTATTGTTAAATTCTGGCATTTTGAAATTCCGCTCAAAACGCCGAAGGCGTCTTCATTATGGAATTTGCGCGCGCAGGAATCATGGGTTCCCGGCATTGTTATTTCCGTCAGTTTTGTTTCATCGCGTATAACGCTCATCCAATCGGAGGCAGAAACATTTGAAAGCGTTTGCTCCGCCTCTTCATACGCATATGAAGAAACGGGCGAAATTGCAGCGCTCGCAAGAATAATTGATATTGAAAGAATTACAGAAAGCAGTTTTTTCATATATATCTCCTTTAAATCAGGGGTATAAACTTCCGGATATGTATAATATCATAAATTATAATAACTTTCAATAATATGTTAAAAAACTATTTAAACTTTGTTAACAATGTATGTATAATCAGCCATACAATTGGTTAATATTGACTAAAATATTTTCGATATTATGCTTTTCAGCCTTGAAAACACATCCTATATGCTATATAATTAAAATGTGATATTCTGAGAAAAGAGATTTTGTTATGTTTTTAAAAAAGTTGAAAAGATTTTTAAGAAACCTTCTCCCCTTCGGTCTTGTTTATCCTCGGGTGAAAAAAAGAAAGCAGGAACTTGCAAAGGCAAAAGCACAGGCAAAAGCGAATGCAAGAGCAGAGGCTGAACGAAGAAAAATTGAACTTGCCAAATTAAAAGCGCAGAAAAAAGCCGCTGAAAGAATGACAAGCATTCATAATGCTCCCCCTAAAAAAAGTTGGGAAAAATATTATTCCGCTTATCATATGAATGAAGAAATTGAGGAAAACTGGGTTTTGTACGAATCCTATATCGGCAAAGGAATGATTTGCAATCCTCACGCAATTTTCAAAGCATTTATGATGAGAGATGATTTTTCCGATTATCTCCACATTTGGGTTTTAAACACCAAAGAGGAAGAGGAAAGGCTGCGCAAAAAGTTTTCTGAATACAGCAATATCCGCTTTATTCAATTTCAAAGCAAGGCATATGCATATTATCTTGCAAAATCAAAATTTCTTATCAACAACACATCTTTCCCCGCTGTTTTCTCAAAAAGAGATGGGCAGATTTTTGTTAACACCTGGCACAGCATAACGGTTAAATCCCTTGGGTTTGACACTCCCGACGGACCAAGAGTTATAAAAAATATGCTCAGAAATATGCTGCAAGCGGATTATATTTTATCCGCAAACAGTTTTATGACCCGCATTTTTAACGATTCCTTCCGTCTTAGAAACATCTATCGGGGCAAAATAGTTGAGGAAGGCTCCCCGAGAAACGACGCGTTTTTCACATCAAAAAAAGAAGATGTTATAGCCTCACTCAAAGAACTCGGCGTTGAAATAAACCCCGATAAAAAGGTTATTCTTTACGCCCCGACCTGGACGGGCAACGCTTCTACAAATCCCATAATTGATATGACGAAATATGTTGAATTCAACAGGATTATGCAGGAAAGATTTTCAGATGAATACCAGATTTTAGTTAAGCCCCACCATGTTGTTTACAGCCGTCTGACGAGTGAGGAAATCGAAAGCGGACTTTATATTCCCCCGATTGTTGACACAAACGAACTTCTTTCGCTTGTTGACATTCTTGTTACGGACTATTCAAGCATTTATTTCGATTTTCTCCCTGCAAATAAGCCCGTTTTATTCTATGTTCCCGATTATGAGGAATACGAAAAAATGCGTGGCATATATTTCAAACTTGACGAACTTCCCGGTCCCTTTGCATACGACCTTGAAACAATTGCTTCCTTCATTGAAAACATTGATGAAGTTAAGGAAAAGTATGCAGAAGTTATGAAGGAAACAACCGCCTGGGCTTGCAAATATGACGACGGCAAGGTTTCCGAAAGAATTTTAAGTTTAATTCTTGATAACAACAATAAGTTGAACCTGCTTTCTGCAAAAAACGAAGGCAAAAAAACCATACTCATATATCCCGGCGGTTTGCATATGAACGGAGTTACCTCGGCGTTCAAGAGCCTTATTTCAAAAATTGATTTTGAAAAATATGATGTTTCGGTCTTTGCTATTGAACCTAAGGGAGATGTTGCAAACAGTAATCTTGATTCTATTCCAAGTGAAATTCGAGTCTTTGTCAGATTTGGAAATCCTGCATATTCTTCAAAACAGCGCGACGCCTATGACAATATGCTGGCAAACGGATTACAGGGAAATGAAGAACAACTTAAAACAGCGGAGTATATGGGCAAACGCGAGTTCTTCAGATGCTTTGGATACTCAAAATTTGATTATATTATTGATTTCTACGGATACGGAATCTATTTTCCGATTATGGCAATTACGGGAAGCCCCTCTTCGAAAATCTTTATGTGGCAGCACAGCGATATGAAGAACGATAATGAAAACGGAGAAAAGAGAAAACTTAACAACACAAAATCAAAACTCTCCGGATTAATTTCGCTATACGATTACTGCGACAAAATTGTTTCCGCAAGCGACGGTGTTTTTGAAATAAACAAGCAGAATCTTGCAACGAAGAAAACCGTCGATAAGTTTACTTTCTGCAATAATCTCATTGATGAGCAGCGAATTGAAGCGGCTATAAAAACCTATGAATTCTGCGAATTCAATGGCAAAAAATACATCAAAATTGATGATGAGAAAAATTCAAGCGGAGTTTGTAAAACAGTTTTGGTTCCGATTCTCAGAAAAGAAAACAGCGTTGTTTTCGCAAATGTCGGAAGATGTATGCCCGAAAAAAATCAGAGAAATCTTATTGTTGCAATTGATATGCTGCGCAAAGAGGGTGTTGATGCAAAACTCTATATCGTCGGCGACGGTCACCTCAGACCCGAACTCGAACAACTCATTGAAAGCCTCGGCTTATCGGAAGACATTGCAATAACGGGCTTCGTCAGCAATCCTTTTGCAATCCTCAGAGAGAGCGATTGCTTCCTCTTCCCCTCGGATTACGAAGCGCAGGGACTTGCGGTGCTTGAAGCAAGAATGATTAATATGCCGATAGTTGTCAACAATTATCCCGCCGTTAATTCCGTTTTGATTGAGGACAAGCAATATATTATGGAAAACGCAAGACCCGAATCAATTCTTGAAGGAATGAAGGCATATATAAGAGGCGAAGTACCGACTGATTATGTTTTTGATTTGAAAGAATACAATAAAAAAGCATACAGTCAGTTTGAAAATCTTCTTGATTAAAGAATCTTTTATTAACGCAAACAGGGCGGGTTTAAAACCCGCCCTGAATTATTTAAAAATCAGTTTTTCAGAATCAGGCTTTCAAAGCCCGAAGAAAATGTTTTATTATTATCCTTATCAACCCAGACGGCTTCGGCGCCGTCTGTTTTTTCTATCAGAGTTTTTCCTTCTTGGGCGCTCATATTGAAAAGCGTTGTTGAAAGGGCGTCGGCAAGCGCGCTGTCTGCGCAGACGACCGAAACGCTTTTAACATATTCGCTCGGATAGAGAGTTTCGGTATTTATTATATGACAATAGCGTTTGCCGTCTTTTTCAAAATATCGCTGATAATCGCCGCTTGTTACAACGGATTTATCATTAACCGAAACAATTGCAACGCCGTTTTCATCCCTTCCGTCAGGGCTTTCAATTTCAACATTCCATTTGCTGTTTTCATCATTGTTCTTGAAACCGAAGGTGCAAACATTTCCGCCGAGCGAAAGCATTGCCGAGGTCCAGAGATTATCCTTTGCCCAGTTGCAGATTTCTCTTGAAACAAAGCCTTTTGCGATTGCGCCGACATCAAGTTTCAAATCCTTATCTTCAAAGAAAACAGTTTGCTTTTCGCTGTTTATAATCAGCGATTCAATACTTATATGTTTTGCGGCTTTTTTCAGTTTTGCCGAATCGGGAAGTTTTTTCGTTTCCTGCGCGCTGTGCCACAAAGAAAGAACCGAGCCGAAACAGATATTCGTTTTTCCGCCGCTGAGGTTATAAACCTCTTTTCCGAATTCAAGGAGTTTTATTATTCTTTCATCAACCTTAACCGGCGCCTTTGCAGCGTTTTCATTAAGCGTTTTAAGATTGCTTATTGAATCGTATTCATTATAGATATCAAAGAGTTTATGATATTCTTCAAGCCTTGAATAAAACTCCGCGTAATGCCTGTTGAAAGCCGCTTCATCGCTGTCGTAGGCGGTGATGGTTGAAACCGTGTCGAAAAGTCCGCTGAAAGTTTTTGAAAAGCGCTGATTATTAAGCGGTATGCCACAGGAGCAGCATACCGCCGAAATTACCAATATTAATAATACTGATATCAGTTTTTTCATTGATTATATACCTTGATGATTTTAACAGGACATTTTTCGGCGCAGATTCCGCAATGAGTGCATTTTGAATAATCAATTTTCGGAATATTGTTTTTGAAAACAATAGCGTCGTTCGGGCAGTTCTTTGCGCAAAGACCGCATCCGATACATCCTGCCGAGCAGGCGTTTTTAACATCCTTGCCCCTTGAAAGCGAAGAGCATTGAACTCTCTGCTGAGAAGATGCGGGGATTATTTCAATTAAATGATGAGGACAGATTTTAACGCATTTTCCGCAGGCAATGCACATATCCTCGTCGATAACAGCCTTTTTATTGATAATTCTGATTGCCTTCTGGTCGCAGACCCTTGCGCAGGAGCCAAGACCGATACAGCCGAATTTGCAGGCATAGGGGCTTGTTCCCGGAAGGAGAGCGGCATAAACGCAACTGTCTATGCCGAAATAGTTATAATCCGTTTCCTTGCTGTCGCTCGTTCCGTCACATTTGACATATGCAACCATTCTTTCAAGTTCGCCGAGTTCTTCGCCCATTATAGCGGCAATTTTCTGCGCCACGGGCGCACCGCCGACAGGGCATCCCGAAACGGGCGCCTCGCCTGTTGCAATGGCTTTTGCAAGCGCGTCGCACCCTGCAAAGCCGCAGCCGCCGCAGTTGCTTCCGGGAAGTTCTTCCCTGATTGCAACTTCTTTTTCATCAACTTCAACCTTAAACGCCTTTTCTGCGATTGAGAGAATTATGCCGATAATAAGAGCAATAACCGCCAAAACAACTATTGCAGTGATAATTTCAGTAGTATTCATTGAGGCACCTCCTTATTTCGGCAAAACGCCAAAGCCATAGAAAGCAATAGACATAAGGCAGGCTGTCAATAAAACAGCGGGAGTTCCTCTGAAGGCTTCGGGGAAATCATTTGTTTCGGTTTTTTCTCTGATTCCTGCCATAATAACAATTGCAACGCAGAAACCGACTGCTGTTCCGAATCCCGAAACAACGCTTGTTACGAAATCATATTCCTTCTGAACATTTGTCAGCGCAACGCCGAGAACCGCGCAGTTTGTTGTTATAAGCGGAAGATAAACTCCGAGCGCTCTGTAAAGCGGAGGAACAAATTTCTTTAAGAAGAGTTCAACAAGTTGAACAAGGAAGGCGATAACCATAATGAAAACGATTGTTTTGAGATAGGTTAAGCCGAATTTTTCAAGAACAAAAGTATAGTGGAGCGAAGCAACCGCCGAGGAAAGAGTTATAACGAAAATAACCGCTCCGCCCATACCTGCCGCTGTTTTAACATTTCTTGAAACGCCGAGGAAGGGGCAAATTCCAAGGAATTGCGACAAGGTTACATTATTGATTAAGGCGGTTGAAATCAAAACAAGAAATAAAGTATTAGCCATCGTTTTCAACCTCCTTCATCGGGCAATTTGAGCAATCTCCGCCGCATCCGCCGTCACCCTTGACATGGCGGTTTGCGCCCTTGAGTTTGAGTTTATTCTGCAATGCGCAAAGCAGAGCAAGAATAAGAAACGCACCCGGAGCCATAACGAATATTGCAACCGGCTCATAGGATTTCGGCATAATATGAAGACCGAAAACTGTTCCGTTTCCGAGAATTTCTCGGATAATTCCGATTGTTGTCAATCCGATTGTGAAGCCCAGCCCGATTCCGATACCGTCGAAAATCGAAAGAAACGCATTGTTTTTGTTTGCATACGATTCCGCTCTGCCGAGGATAATGCAGTTAACAACGATAAGGGGAATGAAAATTCCGAGGCTGTCATAAAGCGGTTTAACGAAGGCATGCATAACCATTTCGATTATTGTTACGAAAGAGGCGATAATCGTTATATAAACGGGAACGCGGACTCCGTCGGGAATAATCTTTCTCAGAAGGGAGATGAGCAGGTTTGAGAGAATAAGAACCGCCATAGTTGCAAATCCCATTCCAAGACCGTTTTTTGCGCTTGTTGTTACCGCAAGAGTGGGACACATTCCGAGCATAAGCACGAAGGTTGGATTCTCTTTAACAATTCCGTTATAAAGTCTTTCAATAGCACCTTTCATATATCTCACTCTCCTTTCATCTGAGACTGCCACAAATCAATCGCGGCGTTAACGGCGTTTGTTGTTGCCGTTGTTGTTATCGTTGCGCCGCTTATTGCGTCTATCTCATTATTATCTCTGTTTGCACCCGTTTTTGAAAACTCGATATGCTCAAGCGCCGAAAGTCCGGAAAACTGAGAGGCATATTCATCCTCCATTGACTTTGCGCCGAGACCCGGAGTTTCGCTTGCCGAAATAACCTTGAAAGCGGTTACCTCGCCTTCGTTTGTTATTCCGACCGCAATCTGAACATCGCCGCCGTAGCCGTTTTTGGAGGTTACATCAAAAACATATCCGAGTTTTTCCTTTTCCGCTGAATCAGCCTGCAAAACATTGTTTAAAACGATTGATTCATCTTCGGGAGTGTAGTTGATTTCCTGTTCTTCAAAGGAAGCCGCCTTTGCGAAAACGCTTTGATAAACTTCGTTTCTCGCCTGCGTTTCAGCCGCTTCAATCTTGTCTTTTGTTATCTGGTTAAGAACCGCAAGAAGGGCAACCGAAACAAGCGCAACAACAAAGAGAACAGCAATATTTTTAAATGCGTTTGATTTAGTTTTTGCCATTATCTTCGCCCTCCTTTTTAAGTTTTCTGAACCAGGTTTCCTTTTCGCATCCGAATGCTCTCGGAACGGTTTTGTTTTCAATCAGCGGAACAAGGAGGTTGCCGATGATTATAGCATATGAAACGCCCTCCGCGCTTGAACCGAGAGTTCTGAAAAGCGCTGTCAGGATTCCGATAATAACGCCGAAAACATACTGACCGGGAACCGTTACAGGGCTTGTTACATAATCCGTTGCCATAAAGAATGCACCGACAAGAAGTCCGCCCGAGAGAAGTTCGCCTAAAAGATAGTATCCGAAATCAGCGTTCACCGGAGTTTTTGCGCCGATTTTAATAAGCGCGATAACGGCAATCGTTGTCAGGATATATGTCAGAGGTATTCTCAGCGAAACAACTTTTCTGATAACAAGATATGCCGCGCCAATCAGGATTGCAAGGGCTGAAACTTCACCGATACAGCCGCTCTGGAAACCGAAGAAAACATTTTTGATATTAACAAGGTTTCCGCCTTTGAGAACTGCAAGGGGAGTTGCGCCCGAAAATCCGTCAACGGCAAAATTAGTCATTCTCGCTGTGAAAGAAATTGTTAAAAACGCTCTTCCTGCAAGGGCGGGGTTCATAAAGTTCTGACCCAGACCGCCGAAAAGCATTTTAACAACGATAATTGCAAACGCCGAGCCTAAAATCGGCATCCACCATGCGGCTGTCGGCGGGAGGTTGACTGCAAGAATAAGTCCCGTAACAAGCGCGCTGTAGTCAAAAACAGTTATCGGCTTTTTCATAAGAAACTCATACAGCGCTTCAAAGCAAACGCAGGAAACTGCTGATACAAGAATCAAAACCAGTGCATTTATTCCAAACCTGTAAACGCCGAAGCCGAGGGTTGGCAAAAGCGCAATAGCAACATCGCGCATTATTGATTTTGTTGAACTTTTATCCCTGATATGAGGGGAAACTGAAACATTATACATTTATTTTCCCCCTTTCTTATTGCTTTGCGCGGAGTTCGCGCACTTTAACTTTTCCGAGTTTAAACATCTGAGTGAGCGGAATTTTCGCAGGGCATCCGTATGAACAGCAGCCGCACTCAATACATTCCATTCCGCCGATTCTTTCGAATTTTTCAATATTATCTTCTTTAATCGCCTTGCCCATCAACTGGGGAACAAGCCTTTGCGGGCACGCTTTTGCGCATCTTCCGCAGTGGATGCAGGGAGTTTCGTGAATATTTGCAACATCGTCTTTTATGTATGCAAGAATTGATGAAGAGGTTTTAACAACCGGAACATCAAGCGTTGCCATTGCTATTCCCATCATAGGACCGCCCGAGATGAATTTGGTGACGCCTTCCTTGGCGCCCGAACATTGTTCGAGAAGATAACTATGGCTTATTCCGAGAGGAACATCAACATTGCAGGGCTTGTTTACGCCCTCGCCCGTTATTGTCATAACCCTGTGGATAAGCGGAACATTATTATAAACCGCTTCGCATATTGCAACGCAACTTGCAGTGTTAAGAACAACGCAGGCAGCGTCTGCAGGGAGCATTCGGGAATTGATTTTTCTTCCTGTTACGGCATAAATCAACTGCCTTTCACCGCCCTGCGGATATTTTGTTTTAAGCGGGCAGACATCAATTTTTTCCTCGTCTTCAACCATTATTCTGAGGAGTTTTATAGCCTTGGGCTTATTATCCTCTATTCCGATAATCGCTTTGGCTTTGGGAAGCGCAACAAGAACCGCTTTGATACCTTTGATAATATCGGCTGCCCTTTCAAGAATAAGGCGATAGTCCGAAGTTAAATAGGGCTCACATTCCGCGGCGTTGATGATAACGGTGTCAACATCATTTGCGTTTTTCGGAGAAATCTTAACTCCTGTCGGGAAACCTGCGCCGCCCATTCCGACTATTCCGGCATTTTTAACGATTTCAACAATATCGTCTTTGGTTAAGCCGTCGAGCGTTCTGTCAACGCTGAAGCCCTCAACCGCCTCATCCTTGAAATCGTTTTCAATAATGATTGAATCAACCATTGAGCCGTT
>JAFYFO010000075.1 GCA_017543725.1 Eubacterium sp. | reverse complement strand
GAAGCCGTTTTTCTATCCCAATCTTGAAAAAACAGCGCTCTTTGAACTGGGCTATATTGCAAGTCAATCAAGCCATTCAAGGGGAAGCACCGTTGATTTAACCCTTCTTGATATGCAAACGGGCAAGGAAGTTGATATGGGAAGCCCCTTTGACTATTTCAGCGAAGAATCCCATCCCGATTATAAAGGAGTAACTGAGGAGCAGTTTGAAAACAGAATGTTGCTTCAGAATGTTATGATTAAGCACGGATTTGAGCCGATAGACTGCGAATGGTGGCATTTCACCTTGAAAAATGAGCCGTATCCTTCAACTTATTTTGAATTTCCCGTTACCGCGGAAGTTTTAAAAAGATGAAGAAATAAAACTGAGAAGCAGGTAGAAAATCACTGATTTCTTCCTGCTTTGTTCGATTAAAGATAATAAGTATTCTGGAGTTTTGCTTATGAGAATAAAACCCGAAAAAGAAACATTCACGCTAAATCCGGCAGCGGTTGATGAAGTCAGCGCAAAAGTTTATGACTTCCTCAAAAAACTGAAAGTTCAGAATAAAAACATCCTTGAAACAAGGCTGACGATTGAAGAAACCCTTCTTGAATTTATGGACAGATTCGGAGAGGGATGCTCTTTTACATATGTTCAGAGCAATCTTTTAGGCAAGCCCTATATCTCTCTTGATGTTGAGGGCGACCCGTATAATCCCCTTGAAGACGAGGGCGACGACGATTTCGGAAACTGGACAAGTTCGCTGCTTGCAAATGTTGACTACACTCCGAGTTATTCGTTTAACAGGGGAGTAAACACTATAACGATTCGCTTTTCAAGAAAGCAGACAAATCCGATTATAAAACTCTTTCTTGCAATCGCAATTGCAATAATTGTTTCTCTGCTCAGATTTATTGTTGCTCCCGAAACAATAACTTTCATCAGGGAAAATGTTCTTGAACCGCTGTACGGCGCGTTTTTAGGTCTTATGGCAACCGTTGAAATGCCCCTTGTTTTTCTTTCGATAGGCTGCGGAATTATCGGCATAGGCGACAGCACTGTTTTCGGAAGAATCGGGCGAAAAATGGTTTTGAGATTCGTTACTGTTATTCTTTTTCTGACATCAATTTCGGGCGTTATTTTCTCAATGTTTTTCACCAAATTTTCAAGCAACGAAAGCGAAATGATTTCAGTTAAAGCGGGAATTGATATCCTGCTCGGCTTGATTCCGAAAAACCTTGTTGACCCGCTTGTTACGGGAAACACAATGCAGACTGTTGTTATGGCGGTTGTTATATCCATTGCGATTGTTATGCTCGGAGATAAGGCAAAAGCGATTTCCAATATCGTTAATGAAGGAAACAGGATAATCGTTTTTATAACGGGTTTGATTTCAAAACTGCTGCCGTTTTTCATATTCATAATAATAGTCAATATGATTTGGAGCGGAGATATTAAACTCTTCATAAATATGTGGAAGCCGATAGTTGTTTATATCTGTGTTTTGATTGTAACCTTCCTGCTTATGCTGATAACGGTTTCCTCAAAAGAAAAGGTTCCCGCGCTGCTTCTTATCAAAAAAATGCTTCCGACTTTCCTGATAGGAGTCGGAACTGCATCTTCAATAGCGGCAAACGGCGAATGTTCGGAAAGCCTTAAAAAGAAAATGGGCGTTAATAAGCGTTTCGTTGATTTCGGTCAGCCCGTCGGCGGAGTTGTTTTTATGCCGTCAACGGCTATGAACTTTATGGTTTGCGCGATTTATATGGCGTCTTATTATAATGTTGATGTTTCAATTCTGTGGTTTATTATCGCAATTGTTATATGCACCTTTGTTGCGGTTGCAACTCCACCCGTTCCGGGCGGTGCGATAGCGGCGTACACGGTTATATTCTCTCAACTCGGTATTCCGAGCGACGCTGTTGCAATTGTTATTGCGCTTGATATACTGTTTGATTTCATAGCAACCGCGTTTGACGGCGCCTTCCTGCAGCTTGAACTCATCAGGCAGGCGGATGAAAACAAAATGCTCAATTTCGATATTCTCAGAAAAGAATAAAAAATGCTTTATTCGAGGCATTTTTTGTGCTATAATATAAAAAAACAAAAAAGGGGAGTAAAAATTATGAAACTTTATATGAGACAAAAAATCTTTTCTATCAAAGATAAGTTCAGTATCAAAGACGCTGACGGCGCTGATAAGTATTTCGTTGAAGGAAAACTTATCTCTGTCGGCAAGAAATTAACCGTTTTTGATAAAGAGCAAAATGAAATTGCTCTTGTTAAGCAAAAAGTTGTTTCGCTTCTTCCGAAATTCATTGTTGAAATCGGCGGTGAGGAAGTTGCAACAATTTCAAAGAAGTTCACGATTTTAAAGCATAAATATATCATTGACGGACCTAACTGGGAAGTTCAGGGCGATATGCTCGGCCACGACTATTCAATTATCGAAAACGGAGTTCCGGTTGCAATAATTCATAAAAAATGGATGTCCTTTGGCGACTCTTTTGAGGTTGATATTCCCGATGAAACCAAAGAAGTTCTTGCAATTTCCGTTGTTCTTGCAATAGACTTTGCGCTTGACAGAGGCGATAACACCTGATAATTTATTTCTGCATAGCAAACACCGAAGCGT
>JAFYFO010000074.1 GCA_017543725.1 Eubacterium sp. | reverse complement strand
TGATGTTCTTAAATACAGAACTGCCGTTTGCGTTGGTTATGCAACAACTTTCAGAATGTTTATGCAGATGTTTGATATTGAATGTAAGGTTATTCACTCCTCGGATTTAACTCATTCCTGGGATTTGGTTAAACTCGATGACGGCTGGTATCATACCGACTGCTATATGGACAGCGAAACAAATAACTATCAGAACTTCAATATGGATGATAACCGCTGTTCGCAGGGTCACGACTGGACAAAGGAATTCTTCCCTGCGGCAAACGGCAAGAAATATAATTATATTTTCTCAATCTGCGATGAACTAAAAGATATCTATGCAATTCCGAAGTGGCTGACAAATGCTATTATTGATAAGAAAAACATCATCAGTTGCACCTTCAAAAAAGAGATAAATGAAAAGAATGAAAACACCGCTCAGTATATGGTTCAGCAACTTGTTGACCAACTTGATACAGGCGATAAGTTTTCACTGAGTTTTGATTGGATGCTCAATGATAAGGGGCAGTATGTTCTTTGCTTCTATATTGATTTTTATAACGACGACCATGTTGAAGTTGATGAAAAAACAGAAGAGAAAGTTATGAATGCGGTCAACAAGGCTATGGATGATTACTACAGCCGCACTTCAGTGGGGTAATTTGATATGAAAAAAGTTTTAAGATTTGCAGTTATTCTTCTGGCGTTTGCCGCAATTCTCAGCGCCTGCTCATCAAAGCCTGCAAAAGAAATCAGTATGTATGATTTGAAAAACGCTATGGCAGGAGCAACAAGCAGGTTTTCTGAGATGACATATGCAAGCAGTGAAGACAGCGATAAAGAAAATATCTTCACTCATATTTCCGATATGAACTATTCAAAGGTTAATTCGTTTTTCATCTATTATGCAACAAACGGAACAGGAAACGCCGATGAATTAGCGGTTATCGAGGTTAAAGATTCCTCCGATTTATCCGAGGCGAGAAAATCGCTTGAGGCGCATCTTGAAACAAGAAAATCACTTTATTCAACCTATGATAAAAGTCAACTCAAAAAACTCGAAGCGGCAAGAATTGCAACAAACGGCAACTGCGCCGCTCTGATAGTCGGGGACGAGGCGGATAAGATTTCCGACGCATTTCAGAATTTCATAAACAATAATTAACAGCAAACCGCGAAATGAGGTGCGCCTTTTGATGCGCCTCATTTCGTTTTGGATTAAAAGGAAACTGATTATGGTATTCAGCAGTTTTGTTTTTCTTCTTGCTTTTCTTCCGCTGACCCTCGGAATATATTATCTTGCTCCGAAGAAGGCAAAAAACGGCGCGCTTTTTATTGCAAGCCTTGTTTTCTATGCCTGGGGCGAGCCGATATATATTCTGATAATGCTCTTTTCAACCGTTTTTGATTTTTGCAACGGTCTGGCGCTTGAAAAACTTGAAAAAAATAATAATCAAAAAGGAAGACGCGCGGTTTTGATATTATCCGTTGCGGTTAATATCGGGCTTCTCTGCTTCTTTAAATACAGCGATTTTATGATTGAAACTATAAACTCAATTTTCGGTCTTAATTTGCGCACCCTTGGAATTGCCCTTCCGATTGGCATTTCTTTTTATACTTTCCAGACCCTTTCCTATACGATTGATGTTTATAAAAAGCAGGTTAAAGCCCAGCATAATATCATTAATTTCGGAATGTATATCTGTATGTTTCCGCAACTTATTGCGGGTCCGATTGTCAGATATGCCGATA
>JAFYFO010000006.1 GCA_017543725.1 Eubacterium sp. | reverse complement strand
GAATTTTAATATTGATATTTTAAAGGGTGTTTCACACGCGGAGCGTCGAGGTCGCCGCTCCCTACAAAAATGTGTATTAAAAAACACTTGCGCGGTTATGCCCTTTGTCTACAGTCTGACCCACTCTGATTTTCAGGGCGGGTTTATGTTTTAAAAGCGTTTTGCAGGGCGGTTTAAAGGGCTTCTCTTTCAACTGAAACTTCAATCTCCGGCGTTCCGTATTCGGAATTGAAAAGCGAGGAAATATTTTCTTTGTACCAGTTTTCAATTTCCTTTGTTGACATTTCGCATTTTTCGCCCTGTGTTGTTATTTTGATATTGATAGTCTGCTTTTCCATAGTTTGCTCCTTTCGGGTTTGATTGAATCAACACAATTATTATATCAAAACCGCGTTTATAATTCAATATGCCTTTGGGCAAAAAAAGGAACTGCAAAAGCAGCCCCTTTAAATATTTATTGTTCGTTTGCTTTGAGTTTTGCCTCTTCCTCTTCTTCAAGTTTTCTGTATGCAACCTTGCCGACGAGGGTTTTGGGAAGTTCTGTTCTGAATTCAATTTCTCTCGGCATTGCGTATTTTGAAATGTTCTTTTTGCAGTGCTCAAGAATTTCTTCCTTAATCTTATCGCTCGGTTCAACGCCCGGACGAAGAACAACGAAAGCCTTAACCTTGTGCATTTTATACGGGTCGGGAATTCCGATAGCGCAGGAAAGAAGAACATCGGGATGAGCGTCGATAGTGTTTTCAACCTGTGAGGGATAAACATTAACGCCGGAAACAATGATAAGTCTTTTAAGTCTTTGCTTGTAGTAGATAAAGCCGTCTTCGTCCATTGTTCCGAGGTCGCCCGTGTGGAGGCAGATGTTTCCGTCTTCGTGAACTCTCAGCGTTGAAGCGGTTTCAGCCTTGTTTTTGAGATAACCCTTCATAACGGTTGGACCGCAAATGCAGATTTCGCCCTCTGTTCCGTAGGGAACTTCCGTGTCTGTCTGCGGGTCAACAATCTGATAGAAAACATCGGGGAAAGGAATTCCAATGCTTCCCTCGCGGAAGTAATCATAGGGAGTGAGGCAGGAAGCGGTAACACATTCGGTTGTTCCGTAGCCCTCACGAATCTGAACGGGTGCGTTGTGGTCTTTAAGGAAGGCGTCAACCTTCTTTTTAAGTTCAACGGAAAGCGAATCGCCGCCGCAGAAAACGCCCTTGAGGAAGGAAAGGTCTGCGCCTTCGAATCCCTCGCAGCGAAGAAGCGCTTCATAAAGGGTCGGAACGCCGACGATAACATTTGGCTTATATTTCAAAACATCCCTTGCGTATGTTTTGATTGTGAACTGAGGAATAAGTATGCAGGTTGCGGCGCAAACAAGAGCGGTGTGTATTCCGACTCCGAGACCGAAACCGTGGAAGAGCGGCATAACGGAAAACATTTTCAAATCGTGCATTGAGAAGCATGCGGATTGTGAAACCTGATATCCGAGAGCGTTCATATTGAGGTTTGTCAGTTCAATACCTTTTGATGTTCCCGTTGTTCCGCCGCTGAAAAGAATAACCGCAGTGTCGTCTTTATCCGGAAAATCATCGGGGAGTTTTTCAACGGTTTTTCCGCCCTTGATGAAATCTGCCCACGAAATAACATTTTTATTGTCTTTCGGAAGCGGAGCGGGTTTATCTTTAACTGTTAAAGGATAGAGCATATTAAGAGGGAAGGGAAGTTCATCCTTGATTCTTGCAACGATAACCTTAACAGGATGGGAAACGCTTTTAAGCGCTTCAAGAACCTTTTCATAAAACATATCAAGAACAAGAACTGCCTTACTTTCGGTATGGCTGACATAAAAGGATATTTCGCCCTCTGCCGAAAGGGGATGAATCATTGCGGGAACGGCTCCGATTCTGTTGAGAGCATAAAAAGCGTCTATACCCTGGGGAGCGTTTGGCATACAGATTGTAACCATATCGCCCTTTTCAATTCCTATTGCCTTGAACGATTTTGCAACGCTGTCTATCTTTCTGAAAAACTCAGGATAAGAAGTTGCTTTTCCCTGGAACTCATATGCGGGTTTGTATCCGTTTTCATAGATATGGGTTTCATATGCAAACTTAACCGCTTCATACATTGAGCCCTGGGGATATTCGATTGTTTCGGGAATGGCGTCCCCGTAAAACTTGAGCCACGGAGCATTTGGTTTATTCATAAAAGATACCTCCTGTGATTTCACATCCGTCATATTATACTTGATACTTGCGCAAAAAACAAACAACCGTCTAACAAATTTATAATTATTTTACAATTATTTAACTAAAATTCCTCCAATAACTTGATTTATCGCTTTAATGTGGTAATATATATAAAGTTAAGGCTTTGCAAAAAGCGGGCAAAATGTGATACCAAAGAAAGTTAAAGGTGTTTTTATGGCATATAAAATTAAGAAAGACCCGATAAATCAGATACCCAAAGTTCAGTTGGTTTTCTGGATAATAGTCAGAATTGCAATGCTTGTCTGCGCCGCTTATTCCTTCATCAAGGGCGGCAGAGCAAATATTGTTATGGGATGGGAGAGCATTTTCTGCTGGATTTTCACTCATCTCTGGGATTTGTTTCAGATTCTCGGCAACTCAAGTTTTATTGAGGAAGTTCCCCCAATCAGCCAGACGATGCTCAATGCAATAATCTTTATCGGCATAGTTTTTGGCTCGTATCTCGGATTTTTTGATAAATATATGTGGTTTGATGAATTTATGCATATTATGTCGGGGCTTGCCTGCGCCGTTTTCGGATATGATTTCGCGGTTATTATTCAAAGGAAAAAAGGTCCCTGCGCCGTAACGCTTGCGGCAATGTTCAGCATAATGTTTGCCCTGACGGTTGCTGTCGGCTGGGAATTTTATGAATTTTTAATGGATTCCCTTCACGGAACAAATCTTCAACTTGCAAAAGCGGGCGAAGAAACCGCGATGTTTGACCTTTCAAAATATCATAACGAATACGGCTATCTCGGCTTGTTCGACACAATGACCGATATGATGATGAACACAATCGGCGGAATAATCGGAATGATTTTTATGATAATCTATCGCAAAAAGAAGAAATAATATTTCCGTGCGCAGCACCTGACCGCCGTCAACGCGAGGCGCGAAACTCGCAACTTAAAAAATGCTCTGCATCAGGCAGAGCATTTTTTAAGTATTTCGCAAACGCCGTTTTGATTATTCGTTTTTGCGATAATATCGGCGTGCTTCAAAAGGGGAGGCTCGGCGTTTTGCATTGCAACGCCTATTCCTGCCGCCTCAAGAAGAAGTATATCGTTTTCGCCGTCGCCGAAAGCGATTGTTTGGGAAATATCCGTTTTTGTGAGGCGGCAGATAAATCTCAGCGCCTCGCCCTTATCCGCCCCTTTTTCGCTTATTTCAAGAAAACGGTCGCGGTGGGTGCAAAACTGAACGCCGCCGATTTTTTCAACTTCGCTGATTAGATTCTTTCTTGTTTTTTCATCGGGGCAGGTAACGAAAAATTCATCCGCTTCCTTTGATTTATCCTCAAATATTTCATCGTATCCCGGGCAGATTTTCCTTGAGGCGGTGAAGTATTCTTCAAGCGGCGTTCCCTTAAACCTGCTCATATAAAAATCATAAATATGCTTTTCCGTGTAGCCGACTCCGTCGCAAAACGGCTCAAACAAAACCTTAAAGGAGCGCAGAATTTTCATAATTTCAATCGTTTTTTCGTTTGAAAGGGCGTTTGAATAAATGCTTTTTTCGCTCTTTGAATCAATTATCTGAGCGCCGTTTGAGGTTATATAGTAATCAACTATGCCGAGTTCTTTAACGCAATCGGGTATCCCGTAAAACGGTCTGCCGGTTATCGGAACAATATTTATCCCTCTTTCTTTTGCGTCTTTTAAAACTTTCTCAGCGCCCTCGCAAAGCGATTTTCCGTCGCTGAGCAGAGTTCCGTCGAGGTCTATTGCAGCAAGTTTTATATTATTAAAATTCATTTTTTCCTCCGCTTTTATTGACTTTGCTATTATATAATTTTATACTAATATAGAAAAAAAGTAAAGAATAAAAGGGGAAGAATTATGAGAATTAATCCTTCGCAGGCAAAGCGCCTTCAAACCGTTAAAGGCTGGGGAACTTCATCTTGCTGGTGGAGCCAGTATTGCGCTGATGAAAAAACTCAAAACGAAATTGCAAATCTGCTCTACGGCGACGGCGGACTAAAACTGAATATTTATCGCTATAATGTCGGCGCAGGATTCGACCCCGAAAATTTCAGGGTTAAAGACCCGTGGAGAAGAACGGAAAGTTTTATGCTGTTTGACAGGGAGAAAGAAGAAACTTCCTGGGATTTTTCAAGGGATAAAACCGCGGTTGAAATGATGAAAAAATGCCTTGATTTGGGGAATATAGACACCCTTGTTCTCTTTGCAAACTCACCCCATTATTCCCAGACTTCAACGGGTCAGGCTTCGGGCAGTCTGCTTTATCACACCTGCAATATCCCGAAATCAAAATATAAGGAATTCGTTGATTATTTTCTTGATGTAACAGAGCATTTTTTAAACGAAGGTTTTCCCGTTAACTATATCAGCCCGATTAACGAGCCCCAGTGGAAATGGGGAGGCTCATATGTCTGGCAGGAGGGCTGCCACTATGAAACCGAGGAAGTTGTTGAAATTCTGCACCTTTTTGCAGAGGAAATTATCAGAAGAAAACTTCCTGTTAAACTCTATGCGCCCGAAAGCGGAGAATATCTCGGCAAAACCTATGACTATCTTGAAGCAATGCTGAAAGATGAAAAAATAATGCAGACCCTCGGTGTTTTTGCCTTTCATTCCTACCACAGTGATAACACCCCCGAGGTCAGATATGAATTCAGCGAGAAAATCGCAAAACCGAATTCCGATATCCGCTTTGATATGAGCGAATGGTGCGAACTGCCGAATAAGAGCCACACAAAGAATTTCAAAGGCGCGCTTATAACGGCAAGAATCATTTCGCAGGATATGAATTTCACAAGGAGCGAAAGTTGGACTTCCTGGGTTGCCGTTAACGGAATTGCAATAAAGGAAGACGGCTTTGATTACAGCGACGCTTTAATGAGCGCCTCGCCCGATTTTTCAAAATGGTATATCAATGAAAGATACTATGCTCTTGCGCATTTTTCAAAATATGTTCCCGTTGGTTCGTCTGTTCTTGATTTGGGGCTCAGACCGACGGAAGAAAGCAACGATTTCAACATATCCGCTTTTGAAACTCCGGAAAAAGAAACCGTTTTGGTTATCGTTAACGAAGGCGATAGCAGAGAAGTTGAAATCGAAGGCAATTTCAGCGATATGAGAGTTATTGAATCAAATCAGCAAACAAAACTCAGTGAAACATATTGCGGAGAATTCAAAAAAACAGTAAACTGCCCCGAAAATTCAATAATAACCGTTATTATCGGATAACGCGAGGTTGACAAAGCAAAATCAAGAAATTATAATACTTATTTAATATTTAACAAAGAGATGATTGAATGAAAATAAGCGAAATATTAAAGAACAATCAGGTCACTGTTTCGTTTGAAGTTTTTCCTCCGAAGCAGTGGGATAAAATAGAGCAAACAAAAGAAGTTGTCAGAAAGATGAGCAAGGCTGAGCCGTCCTTTATGAGCGTAACATACGGAGCGGCGGGAACGCGCTCGGGTTTCACAACCGAAATTGCAAACGAGATAAAGGATTGCGGAATAACTCCGCTTTCCCATTTAACCTGCCTCACTTCAACAAAACACAAGGTTGATGAAGTTGTTAACGAACTCAGTGAAAACGGCATTGAAAACATACTTGCTTTAAGGGGCGATATCCCCGAAAGTTTTGTTTTTCCCGATAAGCAGTATTTCAGATATGCTTATGAACTGATAAACGAAATAAAGGAAATCGGCGATTTTTGCATAGGCGGCGCCTGCTATCCCGAAGTTCATCCCGAAAGCAAAAATCAGAAAGAGGATATCGAGCGTTTGAAATTCAAAGTTGAATGCGGCGCTGAATTTTTAACAAGCCAGATGTTTTTTGATAACGAAAAATTCCTTGATTTCAGGGAAAAATGCCTTGCCGCAGGGATAAATGTTCCGATTATCGCAGGAATAATGCCGATAACAAACGCAAATCAGATTAAAAGAAGCATTGAACTTTCAAATTCAAGCGTTCCCAAAAAGTTTTTCAGAATTATGGAGCGTTTCGGCGACGATGCAAAATCAATGAAGCAGGCGGGAGTTGTTTATGCAACCGAGCAAATTATTGATTTGATGGCAAACGGAGTTAATAACATACATATATACACGATGAATAAACCCGAAGTTTCCGAGCCGATTATGCGCGGACTTTCGGATATAATTAACAAGTAGGTTATGAATAAAACAGAAGTTTTGCGCTATTTGCGCACAAACAGCAAAACCGAGGACGAGGCGATTTGCGCGCTTGTTGATGAAGCGATTGAAAAAATTGAAAACGGTGTTCAGCCGAAAACGCTTTTCAGAATATTTGATTGCAGGGTCGGCGAAAGCGAAACAGAGATTGAAGGATATGTTTTCAAAAGCAAACGCCTTGCGCAAAACCTTGCCTCCTGCAAAAGGGTTGTTGTTTTCGGAGCAACTCTCGGCATTGAGTGCGACAGAATGATTAACCTTGCGCTTTATGAAAACCTTTCAATGGGAATGGCGCTCCAGGCAGCGGCGGCTCAGAAGATTGAAGAGGTTTGCGATAATCTTGAAAACGAGATTAAAGCGCAGTTCGGCGTTTCACTTCGCCAAAGATATTCACCCGGGTATTTCGATCTTGATATATCCGAACAAAAGAAGGTTTTTGCGCTTCTTGAACTGACAAAAAGAATCGGATTAACGCTGACGGACAGTTGCGAAATGCTTCCGGCAAAAAGCGTTACGGCATTTATTGGAATTGAGAATTGAAAATGGAAAATTGAGAATTTCGGGCGGGACATCCGCACCCGATTATATTAGGAATTGCGATATGATTAAATACTTCGACGGCGGAATGGGAACCATGCTTCATCTGAAAGCGGGCGAACTTCCCGAACAACTGAATATTTCCGACCCCGAAAGAGTTTTTAATATTCATCTTGCCTATGCAAAGGCGGGCGCTGATATCATAACAACAAACACTTTCGGCGCAAATCCTCTCAAATATGAAAACTATGAGGAATTAATCAGAGCGGGCGTTGCGCTTGCAAAAAAAGCGGGCAAAAAAGTTGCCCTTGATATCGGTCCGACGGGAAAACTCCTGAAACCAATGGGAAGCCTTGATTTTGAGGATTGCCTCGATTCGTTTGCAAAGGTTGTTAACGCGGGAAAGGACGGCGCCGATTTAGTTCTTATTGAAACAATGGGCGATACTTATGAAATAAAAGCGGCGGTTCTTGCGGCAAAGGAAAACTGCTCGCTCCCCATTTTTGTTTCAATGATTTTTGATGAAAACGCAAGGCTTTTAACGGGCGCGGATGTTAAAACCGCCTGCGCTATGCTGGAGGGGCTTGGCGTTGATGTTATCGGCTTCAACTGCGGTCTTGGCCCGAAGCAGATGATTCCCCTTGTCAGGGAACTTCGCAAGTGCTGTTCGATTCCGATTATGGTAAGCCCCAATGCGGGACTTCCCGAAGTTATAAACGGAAAAACGGTTTATAATGTTGCTCCGGAGGAATTTGCTCAGTATATGGAGGAAATCGCAAAACTCGGAGTTTCGTATCTCGGAGGCTGCTGCGGAACAACGCCTTCCCATATCAAAGCGCTGATTGAAAAGACTTCGGATATCGAAGATAACATACCCGAAAAGAAGAATAAAACCGTTGTTTCGTCCTATTCACAGTGCGTTGAGTTCGGCAAAAAGAGCGTTATTATCGGTGAGAGAATAAACCCAACGGGCAAAAAACTCCTCAAGCAAGCGCTTGTTGACGGCGATATCGACTATATAATAAAAGAAGGGGTTGCCCAAAAGGATTGCGGAGCGCATATTCTTGATGTCAATGTCGGACTTCCCGGGATAGACGAGGCAGAAATGCTTAAAAGAGCGGTTAAGGAATTGCAGGCAGTTCTTCCTCTTCCGCTTCAGATAGACACTTCCGATTATTCGGCTATGGAGCAGGCGCTCAGAATATATAACGGCAAGCCGATGATTAATTCGGTTAACGCAAAGGCTGAGTCAATGGAAAAGATTTTTCCTCTTGCCGCGAAATACGGCGGAGTTGTTGTTTGCCTCTGCCTTGATGAAAACGGAATTCCCGAAAAAGCCGAGGGAAGAATTGCCCTTGCCGAAAAAATGATAAAAAAGGCGGCTGAATACGGCATTGAAAAGAAGGATTTGGTTGTTGACGCGTTAACAATGACGGTTTCAACCGATTCAAACAACGCAGTTGAAACTCTTAAAGTTGTTGATTATGTTAAAAACAAACTCGGAGTAAACACCGTTCTCGGAGTTTCAAACATCAGTTTCGGTTTGCCGAACAGGGAACTTGTTAATTCAACTTTCTACACAATGGCGCTTCAAGCAGGCTTGAGCGGCGGCATAATAAATCCGAAATCGGCGGCTATGATGAATTCATATTATTCGTATAACGCCCTTGCAGGTCTTGATGAAAACTGCGCCGATTATATTGCTTCTGCAACTCCGATAACTGCCGAAAGCGCAAAGAGCCAAAGCGAGATTTCGCTTTTCGATGCAATCGTTAAGGGAATGAAGGAAGAAAGCGCAAAATGCGCGGCGGCGCTTCTTGAAAAAAAGGATTCGCTTGAAGTTATAAATGAATATATTATTCCTGCGCTTGATAAAGTCGGCGAAGGTTTTGAAAAAAACACTGTTTTTCTTCCCCAACTTCTTATGAGCGCCGATTCCGCCAAAGCGGCGTTTGATGAAATAAAGGCAAAAATGATAAAGAGTTCAAATAAGCAGGAAAAGGGCGAAAAAATCATTATTGCAACGGTTGAGGGCGATATTCACGATATCGGGAAAAACATTGTTAAAGTTCTTCTTCAGAACTACGGCTTTGATGTTATCGACCTCGGAAAAGATGTTAAATGCGAAGAAGTTGTTCGAAAAACGCTTGAAAAAGATGTTAAATTCGTCGGCTTATCCGCTCTTATGACAACAACGGTTGTCAATATGGAAAAAACAATAAAACTTCTCCACGAGCAAACCGATGCAAAAGTTTTTGTCGGCGGCGCGGTTTTAACAAGGGACTATGCAAAAATGATAAACGCCGATTATTATGCGAAAGACGCTATGGAAAGCGTCAGGATTGCGCAGAAATTTTTTAATCAGAAAGAAGACAAAAAATGATTATTTCAACAAAAGGCAGATATGCTATGAGCGTTATGCTTGATTTGGCTCAGCATAACGACGGTTCATATATTTCGCTCAAAGATATTTCCGAACGCCAGGAAATAAGTATGAAATATCTTGAATCAATCGTGTCAAAACTTTCAAAGGGAGGCTTGCTCGATTCCGCAAGAGGAAAAACGGGGGGCTATCGCTTAAACAGAAAAACAGGGGAATATTCGGTTGGCGAAATTCTTGCGCTGACCGAAAAATCGCTCGCTCCCGTTTCCTGCATTGAATGTGAAAAAGAATGCACCAAAGAGGGAAGTTGCCTTTCCCGCCCTATGTGGAACGAACTAAACGAAGTTATTATGGAGTTTCTCAATTCGAAAACTCTTGATGATTTGCTTTAGAATTTGAGAAAGCGGAGATTTATATATGGATAATATGATTAACACAGAATTTAAAAGAAAACTTCCCATTCCTCAGGAAATCAAAGAGCAGTTTCCTCTTTCGGAAAAAGCGGCGAAGATTAAAGAGCAAAGGGATAAAGAAATCGCCTCTGTTTTCAAAGGCGAAAGCGATAAATTTCTTCTTGTAATCGGACCCTGCTCGGCTGACAGAGCGGATTCCGTTCTTGATTATATCCACCGTCTGAAGGATATTCAGAAGGAAGTTGAAGATAAAATCCTCATCATTCCGAGAATATACACAGGTAAGCCGAGAACAACCGGCGCGGGATATAAGGGAATGCTTCATCAGCCCGACCCCGATAAAAAGCCCGATATGCTTGAGGGAATTATTGCAATAAGAAATCTTCATAAAGACGCGATTGAGCAAACGGGCTTTGCATGCGCGGATGAAATGCTCTATCCCGAAAACGCAAGATATCTTTCCGATTTGCTTTCATATATCGCAGTCGGCGCAAGAAGCGTTGAAAATCAGGAGCACCGCCTTGTTTCAAGCGGGCTCAATATCCCCGTTGGTATGAAAAATCCGACAAGCGGCGATTTTTCAATTATGCTCAACGCGATAAGAGCAGCCCAGGGAAGCCACACTTTTCTTTACAGAGGCTGGGAGGTTGAGAGCATGGGCAACGAACTTGCCCATGCAATCCTGCGCGGAAGCGTTGATAAACACGGCATAAATCACCAGAACTATCACTATGAGGATTTAAGAATTCTCTATGAAATGTATTGCTGCGGCGGTTTTGAAAATCCTGCCGTTATTATTGACACAAACCATTCAAATTCAGGCAAAAACTATCTTGCGCAAATAAGAATTGCAAAAGAGGTTATCCATTCAATTCATAATAACGACGATATCCGCCATATGGTTAAGGGCTTTATGATTGAATCGTATATTGAAGACGGCTGCCAGAAAATCGAGGAAGGCGTTTACGGCAAATCAATAACCGACCCCTGCCTCGGCTGGGAGAAAACAAAGGATTTGATTTACACGATAGCGGACAGGCTTTAAAACTGCGAACTTTGTCGGCAACTATATATTGAGCACAATAAATCCGATATAAATATTCTTTAAAAAGGAGGTAGAATTATGGAAATGAAATTTTACAGATGCGAGCACTGCGGAAACATTGTTGCAATGGTAAAGGATAAGGGCGTTCCCGTAATGTGCTGCGGACAGAAGATGACGGAAATTATTCCCGGCACAACCGACGCGGCTGCCGAAAAGCATATTCCTGTTTTTGAAATCAGGGATAATATGCTTTTTGTAACAGTCGGCGAAATTGAGCATCCAATGCTTGAAGAGCACTATATTGAATGGATTGCTGTTCAGACAACTTCCGGCAATCAGCGCAAAATGCTCAAACCCGGCGACGCGCCAAAAGCAACATTCGCACTTGTTGACGGCGATGAAGTTAAAGCAGTATATGCCTACTGCAATCTCCACAGTTTATGGAAAGCATAATTAATAAATGAAATAAGAGCAGCGCTTCAATGCGCTGCTCTTTTTGTCAATAGATATGCAAAAGCATTATTATCTGAAATTTATGAAAATCTCTTTTTGAAAAACAATATAGACGGTAAAAACAATCCGCAGGCAATCAATAATGCAATGCACATATATAAGTTATTGCCTGTTGCAGGAGAAGTTTTATTCTTTGAATCAAGCGCCCTGACGGCAAAATTTTCGGAGCCGGCAGTTGTTTCATCTTCACCTTCATCGGCAGTTTGATTTTCATCAGTAATCGGCGGCGCTGCAAGAATATTCAGTTTTCCTTCGGCGCTTCCGTCAGTAAATGAAACGGAAATTGTGTGTTCGCCGACAGATAAAGTGTTGAGATAATCGGATTTCAGGCTTATTTTCACACTGCCGCTTGAAGCCTTGTAATCATTCGGGCTGACTACGGCTGAATCAATGCTGATTCCTGTGAATTTTTCAAATATGCGGTCGTTTTCAACATCGCAAACAACGGTGAACTCCGCGTTTTCCTTGCTTTCCTGCACCCAGGTTATTTCCGAAATTCCGTCAAAACTGTATTCGGGAGGCTCGCCGACAGTGTAGGTTCCGTCAACAAGAGTGATATCGTAATTCGGGTTGGAGGCGTTAACGGTGATTGTGTATGTGCCTGTTATATCGCTGTTTGCGTTTGTGTTAAGCGTTATTCCAAGGTCATCTCCGTCAACAACTCCGCCGCTTACGGTATAAGTCAGTTGCTTGAGCGCTCCGCCCTGATAACTGCTCTTATCCTCCGCAGTAATTGTTATCGGTCTTTTTGTAACATTGATATTCAGATTTGCCTGAGCCGTGGTATAGTTCACCGCGTCATCGGGAGTGTATGTTGCCGATAAAACATTGTTTCCCAGAGTATCAAGGATTTGTTCGCCGTTATCCAATTTCCAGTTTGCGGGCAGCGCCGCATCGGAATGTTTTGTTCCGTAGACTGCTGTTATGCCTGTCGGAATAACAGGGTTTGAAGCCGCTTTGCGGATTTCAAAACCGCCCGTTGCTCTGCCCTCTGCATAATGCGCTGTTTCGGGGCGTACCGCCAGAACGGTATATTTTCCTGCGTTAACCGGGACATTTGTGGTGTAGGCGCTGTCGTTTGCGCCATACGGTTTGTAGTAGTAAACAGTGTATGCATATTCGGGATTGGTGCTGACAGCAAGTCGCGGTTTAACAGGCTCTTCGCCGTATGTCCAGTTTTCCAGAATAAGACCGGGCGTTATTTCTCCTTTTTTATAAGTGATGCTTTTAGAAACGGAATATGTTTTAACATTATTCGGCTCTCTTGCATCCGTAATCGTTATCGTTGCGGTATATTCTCCGAATATATTAGGAAATATTGTGTATTCAACCGGGTTTTCGCCCTTGCTCTTGTAGGTTATCGCTGCCTGAACAGCGTTATGCGTTGCGTCGGCAAGAGCGTCTTTTCCGTCGGGTGATGACGGCAAGGACGAGCCGTTTCCGTAATAAACCGTGTCGGGAACACCGGCGCTTATTGTTAGTTTGCTGTTCGTCCAGGAGCAGTTTTCTTCGGAACATTTAACATCTATTCCAAAGCAGTCAGTCCGTTTTTCATAACTCAATGAGTGAATATGTGCTTTTTTAAAGGTTGCGCTGACTGCGCTGTCAGCGGCAATCGCAGGAATATCCAGTTCGTAGGAAACGCCGCCGTTTGGCTGATACTGAGTGCGCTTTGGCTGAACAGCCTGATTGTTTATAGTTAATGAATCAATCTCGTATCCGAAATCGGGGGTGATTGCAAGCGTAACATTTTTTCCGCCGGGAACTGAATAGGTCAGCGGTGATGCAGTTGTTCCGCCGCTGAGTTTTGCGGCGGAAGTGCTGTTTGCAGTTCCGTCAGTGGTGTCTTTTGCTACTTTGAACCACAACACAGGTCTGTATGTTTCATCATCAAGGATGCTCGTTGCAGTATACGGAACAGAAGGTGTGTCACGAAACCGACCCACATTGAACGGCAGTGCATTCGGTTGGTCAAAAAAAGCGAAAAATTCAAGCTGAATCGCACCTTCAATTTTTCTGCTTCGGTCAATCAGCACACCGATGTTGTCTAACTGCACACCTGCACCAGTGTCAATCCATCTTTTGTTTTGCAAATCTTCCATTGCCTTTGTCAGTTCGCCCAGTTCTGCTCCCAATGCATTCAAAAAGATATGCATATTAACAGCCTGTGAAAACTGCATCAGCAGATGGTTTATCATTGATTCTGCTCTTGTCATGATATGGTCACCTGAATCCTTGTTGCATCAAAGGATGCTACATGACGAGGGTCAATCGAAATATTGCTTGTGGAGTATGTCACCCCATCGGTGGATGCCGTAATCGTG
>JAFYFO010000073.1 GCA_017543725.1 Eubacterium sp. | reverse complement strand
GATACTGATTCATATATGCGTCATAGGCGTGACATTCATCCAGAATCACAACTTTGCCGGAGAGACCAAGATGGCGCAGAAAAACGTGCTTCTGTTTCAGCGCCGAGAGGAGCAGCTGGTCGACCGTGCCGATGACGTAATTGGCAAGCAGCGCCTGTTTGTGGCCGCTGAACCACGGGTGGACGATCAGGCGGTCATCTTTTTCGCCGTCATCGTTCACGTTGGAAGCGCCGCGGAAGAACGCCCGGTATTCCTCGTTCAGTTCGGCCATACCATGGGCCAGGCGGATCGCCAGACGGGTGCCTTCCGCCTGCTCTCCCGCCCACTCCGTCAAACGCGCGAAGAGGGCGTTTGCGGTCGCCTGCGTCGGCAAACCGAAATAGATTCCGCCGCAGCGGCACTTGCTCGCCAGCACCTCTGCCGCCGCCAGGGCCGCTTCAGTCTTTCCAACGCCCATCTGGGCTTCAAGGATAAAAAGCCCGCCGCGGCTTTCGTTGACAGCACGAAGCATCAAGTCCTGAACCGGATTCGGCGCGAACGGAAAGACTTCACAGAATCTGCCGTGATCCATTACGAAAGTCATCGGCTCCCATGCGGACGGCAAGTCCAGTCTTTCCCATGCACACCGGACTCTTTCCGGATAAAGGGAGAGCCTCCCACAGGAGTCGAGCGGGATCAGCGGGAAATAAGACGTGTTGCTGGCAATCCAGTCCGCCATGATGAGCAGCCCTGTAAGAACGATTTGAATCGGCTGCCGAAGTATCGGAAGCGCATCGACAGATGGAAAGCCGGATTCCGCCAAAGCATAGGAAAGCCATTCGCTGCGCGCCGACTTCCACAACTGACCGGAGCGGCTGTCCTTATAGTCGGGTCCGTAATAGTTCTTCTCATAATTGGAAAGCTCATCTCTGTACCGCAGTACGGAATCCTGCGGTTTCCCGTGATGCGCGCCGACGACAGACGCTACGCAGTCTGTGCATCCCATGTCCAAAAGCAGTTCTTCGCCCGCCCTGGCGTGCGGCGTCCTGCTGCTGTCTGCATATTCTCCCGGCGTGCCGATGCAAAACCCTTTTGCCTCCAGCTTTTGGCGGATCTCCGGAATGACTTCGGTGATCCGCGCAGCAAAGACCGGAGTCAGCTTTCCGAAATCATGGACCAACCCCAGAAAACGGCATACATTCCGCAAATCGCTTTCAGTCACCCCGCCGAAATCAGCGATATGCCCGGGCAGCCATTCCTCCAGAAGCAGAACGGCGATTTCTGCCGTGTCTTTGCTGTGCATCCAGCAGGGCAGCCACAGTTCTCCGCCGGGGCTCGCCTTGGCAGGAAGCCAATGCAACGGAGGCGATCCGGTCGGAAGCTTAGTATCGACGGGAAAGCAGGAATCTCTCAAAGCACAACCCCCACGATGTTATCAAATGTCAGCGATGAATGGCCTGTTCCTAATCAACGAATCAGAAGCTTCACTATATTCTGCCAGAGATGCGGTCCAATAATATGGACAGTACCACGCCCTCTTGTGTAAGGGCCAACTATGAACCTGGCCAGCATGCGCCATAGGAATGATCAGCGATCAATAACATCTGCAGCCATTGAACGAGCTTCTCTAAAATAGTTAGTTCTTACGGGTGTCCCTTCCTGTTATCAACATACATAAATATTATATATGGTTTTCACATTCTGTACAAGTTTCAAATATGAAAAAGAAATGTCGTCAGCGTTTTCAGCAGTTCTTGCGACGGGAATTCGTTTCTCCTGTTTCGGGAGATGAGGGCCCTGTCCATCAGCAATCAAATACCGCTGAAATAGTTACCGAGCCGTTTACGGAAAAACCAAAAAGGCAGCCGCAAACATCGGCTGCCTATATGATAGATGTGATGGTAGATCATCAGACTACGGGTGGTATTATTATAGATTCATTTTCCCGCGCCCGATCCCGCCTCGACCTTCCGGCGCAGGCCGGCGGAGAAGGCGGCGAGCTCGCGGCGGACCATCAGGCCGAAGCCGCTCAGGACGTAGAGCGCGCCGCTGCGGTAGGCGACCTCCTCCGAGATCGTGACGTCCGTCTCCGACGCCGAGACGGGCGAAAGCTCTATGCGCCAGTCGGCGAAAGCAAGCCGCTCCGTGTTCAGGGCTGCTATATCAGCGATGAAGAAATAGAAGACCTCTGTGAGTTTATCAGAAATCAGGGCGAAAGCCAGTACAGTGAAGAGATTCAGAAAGAAATTGATAATAAAGCCGTTCAGGAAAAAGGCTCATCCCAGGCGTTCACGGGTGAAGAAAGCAGCGAAAGCCTCGACCCGCTGTTTGAAAAGGCTGTTGAAGTTATTCTTGAAAACGGACGCGCCTCAACTTCCTTCCTTGAAAGAAAACTCGGCGTTGGCTATTCAAGGGGCTCAAAGATAATGGACCAGGTTGAAGAAAAGGGAATTATCGGACCTCATGACGGCGCAAAGCTAAGAGAAATAAGAATAACAATGCAGCAGTGGATTCAGATGAAGGCAAACGGAAGCGTTGATTTCACCTCTGAAAACACAGAGCAGATGAGTTTTGAAGATTCTCAGGAAGAGAGCCTTGAAGAAGACGACGATATGTTTGATGTAGACGGTCTTTTTGATGATGACGATGAATAAATTTCTCCCTGTAACAAAAAAAGAAATGAACCAAAGAGGATGGCAGCAGCCCGATTTTGTTTACATAACGGGCGACGCTTATGTTGACCATCCTTCTTTCGGTGCAGCAATTATAACAAGAGTCCTTGAAGCAAAAGGATTTAAAGTAGCCGTACTAAGCCAGCCCGATTGGCATAGCACGGCTGATTTTGTTAAGTTCGGAAAGCCGAGGCTGGCGTTTCTTATAACGAGCGGAAACATTGATTCAATGGTTGCGCACTACACTGTTGCAAAGAAAAAACGCTCGCAGGACGCCTACACAGCGGGCGGAGTTATCGGCAAAAGACCCGACAGAGCGGTTGCGGTTTATTCAAAACTGGCTAAAAGCGCTTTTCCCGATGTTCCCGTTGTTATCGGCGGACTTGAAGCGTCGCTTAGAAGATTTGCGCACTACGATTATTGGGACGATTGCGTTAAAGAGAGTATTCTCCTTGAATCGGGCGCGAATTTGCTCATCTTCGGTATGGGCGAAAACCAGATTATTGAAATGGCTCAGCGCCTTGATAACGGTGAAAAAATAAGCGAACTTCACGATATAAAAGGAACTTCATATGCCGTTGATGTTCGTGAAACTCCCTATGTCGGCGTTGAATGTCCTTCTTTTGATAATGTTAAGAATTCAAAAACGGAATATGCAAAGGCTTCCCGTATTCAGCAGGATGAGCAGGACCATATAAGGGGCAGGGTAATAAAGCAAAAACACGGCAAAATGATGGTCGTTCAGAATCCTCCGATGCCGCCTCTGACAACCGAAGAACTCGACTGGGTTTATTCGCTTGATTATGCAAGGGCTTATCATCCGATGTATGAAAAAGAAGGCGGAGTTCCCGGAATTCAGGAGGTTGAATTTTCAATAACTCATAACAGGGGATGTTTCGGCGCGTGCAATTTCTGCTCAATTGCTTTTCATCAGGGAAGATTTGTTACAACAAGAAGCAAGGAAAGTATTATTGAAGAAGCAAAAAAACTAACCGAAATGCCGAATTTCAAGGGGTATATCCACGATATCGGCGGACCGACTGCGAATTTCAGAAAACCCTCCTGCGAATTTCAGAAGGAACACGGGCTCTGCAAGGGCAAGAAATGTCTTGCGCCTGAGCCCTGCAAAAATCTTGAGGCTGACCACAGCGAATATCTTGATATTTTAAGAAGCGTAAGGTCGCTTCCGAAGGTTAAAAAAGTTTTTATCCGCTCGGGCATAAGATATGATTATCTGCTTGAAGACAGGGATGAAACATTTTTCAGAGAACTTGTCAGTCACCATGTTTCGGGTCAACTCAAAGTTGCTCCCGAGCATTGCAGCGCGGCGGTTCTTGATAAAATGGGAAAGCCCCATATCGAGGCGTATATTGAATTTTCAAAAAGATATTTCAAATATACCGGCGAGATAAACAAAGAGCAGTATCTTGTTCCTTATTTAATGTCAAGCCACCCCGGCTCAACTCTTGATGATGCAATTGAACTTGCGCTCTTTTTAAAGAAAAAGCATATTCGCCCCGAGCAGGTTCAGGATTTCTATCCAACGCCCGGAACGATTTCAACAACTATGTATTATACAGGGCTTGACCCATACACAATGCAAGAGGTTTACTGCGCGAAGAATCCCCACGATAAAGCGCTTCAAAGGGCGCTTTTGCAGTATTTCAATCCGAAAAACAAAAGCCTTGTTGAAGAGGCGCTCAAAAAGGCAAAGCGTTTTGATTTAATAGGAAACGGCGAAAAATGCCTTATAAACGCTCCTCAGAATAATAATTATCGAAGCGGCGGAAAAAAGCCTGAAAACAGAGGGAATAAAAAGAAAAAGGGAAAGCGTTATGAAAAGCGATAAAAAACAAACTCTCTTTATGATTGGCATTGCTTTGCTCTTCTTTGCGGGGATTTTGCTCTATGTTGCGCTGAGCGCTCCGAAGGTGTATAAAAGCGCTGATTATAAATACACAATCGAGTCAACAACCGCCGCCGTTTCGGTTTCTTATCCGCTTGATATCAACAAAGCAAGTGTTGACGAACTGAAAACTATTGAGGGGCTTAGCGAAGAAATTGCCGTTTCAATTGTTTCCTACAGAAAGGAAATCGGCGGCTATACAGATGTCAGTCAGATTAAGAATATTAAAGGTGTAAGCGATAAAGTTTACTATGAGATTTTTCCGTATTTAGAAGTATGATAAAAGAGGCTTTATATAAACTTTCATATTCTTTGTTTCCGAGGCGCTGCAATCTTTGCGGCGAAGTTGTTGCGCTTGATGAAGAACTTTGTGAAGAATGTGCAATTATTAAAATGATTGAGGGCGAACTCTGCAGCCTTTGCGGAAATCCCAAGAAAGAATGTGCTTGCAAAAAGAAGGAGAGAAAGCCCGAATATAAGAGATTTATTGCGCCGTATTATTATAAAGACAGTATTGCGGCGGCGGCAAACAGATTCAAGGATTACGGCTATCCCGAACTTGCGCCCGAAATGTCAAAAAGAATGGCGCAGTATATTTCCGAAAGATTCAGCGAGATTGATTTTGATTGCATAACTTTTGTTCCGCTGACTAAGAAGAAACTTGAAAAAAGGGGATATAACCAATCCGAACTCCTTGCAAACGGAGTATCGGAAAAACTCAAAATTCCGGTTGAAGAACTTCTGATTAAAATCAAAAACACCCCTCAGCAAAAGAGAAGCAGCGCTCAGCAGAGGAAAGTTAACCTCAGGGGCGCGTTTGATCTGGCTGAAGGAAAAAGCGCGGACGGCAAAACAATTCTTCTTATCGACGATATCAAAACAACGGGAAGCACCATAAACGAATGTTCGTTTGTTTTAAACGCCTATGGCGCAAACGCAGTTTATGCGGCAACTTTCTGTATGACCAAGCCAAAGAGCAAAAAGGAAGAAGCAAAATGATTGAAAAATCAAATGATTATTCATATTTCAAAAACATAAATTGTGAATATTTCCCCTGCCATAAAATTGAGGGCGATTATTTCAACTGCCTTTTCTGCTTCTGCCCGCTTTACACTCTGGGCGATAAATGCGGCGGAAATTTTTCATATAACGAAAAGGGGATAAAGGATTGTTCCGCCTGCACCCTTCCGCACAGCAAGGGCGGATATGATTATATAACAAAAAAGTTTCCCGAACTCTCCTCTCTTGCAAAGAAGAACGCAAAATAAACACTTGAAAATAATATATTAAAGTGTTAGAATAACAAAGCAATAATTTGCGAGTATGGCGGTCGTCAAAACATCTTACGTGATTGAAATGTATTGCTCTTTGATATTTGATATGAGCAATGCATTAATAATCACTGCTGATGTTTTTCCTCTCCGATGCGGTACAAGTATCCGCATCGGTATAAAAGATTAAACCGCAAAAGTTTCGCGTGTCGTTGCGGTTTAAACTCTGTTGTTGAACAAAATTAATTATGAGAGTATGGCGGAATTGGCAGACGCGCTGGATTTCGCTATCGCTACCTCGGTGAAAGGAAAAAACATGAAAAAGATTATTTCGTTATTAATTGCTATAACAATGGTTTTGTTCAGTTTCTCTGCTTGCTCACATATACCGGCAAGTAATCTGCTTGATAAAAACAGAGATTCAGATGGATATGTGCAGTTTGTTGCAGAGTTTAATACGGGATTATTTGCTTACACAAATACTCCAAATTCTGACTTAGAATATCATCCTGATAATTCAAAATTAAAGAATACTTTTACTTATGGCAGTTATGACCTTAAGTTTAAGGCTCAATATGAAGATAACAGAATTGTATATACTGTAGACAATCCGACGGAAGATAAAATATGGGAAAGAAAAACCTTTAATGATATTTATGGACTTTATTGCTCAAGTTGGAACAACTATGTTTATAAAGCAGGAATCGGTTCTGTAAGTGTTAGCGATGAAAACGATATTCAAACTATAGAATTATCTATTAGCGGATTAGAGTATACTGTTACTTTAAATCCTATGGCTGAAGTACCGACTATCGTTTATGAAGTAATAGAAGTTGCTTAAAAAGTTAATAAGCGGGTATGGTGAAACTGGCAAACACGCTGGATTTCGCTGTTGCTGCCTCGGTGACAAGTAAATAGTAAAAATGCGAGTATGGCGGAATTGGCAGACGCGCTAGATTTAGGATCTAGTGGGCACCCCCGTGCAGGTTCAAGTCCTGTTACTCGCACCATTAAACAAAGGATACCCCTGCGGTATCCTTTGTTTAATAATACAATAAAAACAGGACTTGAAACAAAAAGTATACTGATTTAATAATTTGTTTATTGAATAATAATTTTTATGGTCGTATAATCAAAGTTGGATTGGAAGGGGGTATTTTTTATGAAACAATCCTTAACAAAAAAGAAAAAAATCGGATATGCTTTCGGCATTTTCACGGAATCCCTTGTTTATAATATGTTTTACACATATTATTTAACATTTCTGAATGAAATTGTCGGAATCAAGCCGAAATACAGCGCAATCATTATTTTTATTTCAATCGCGTGGGACGCGGTAACAGACCCGTTAATCGGCAATTATACCGACAGACCCGGCGTTGATAAGCGAAAAGTTATGCGAATTTCGATTTTGCCGCTTGCGGTAACATTTATCGCGGCGTGGACAAGCATTGGCGCAGGATTTTCCTCTCAGGCGCTTAAAATCCTGCTTTACACATTTATTTCAATGCTTATCTGGATTTTCTACACTCTTTATTCAATTCCATATTATGCAGTTGTTGCGGAACTTACGGAAGACTATGACGAAAGAACTCAGATTCGTTCACTTTCCTCACTTCTCAACGCCTTTGCGGTTGGTATAGGAAACATTCTTCCCGCTCTTGTTCCGACAGTTGCGGTTTTGCTCGGTAAGAAATATGAGAGCAACGCCTATGCGGTTATTGCCGCAATAATCAGCATTATTTCTGTTGTTCTGGGATATGTCTGCTGTGCTTCGCTCAAGGGCGTTTATCAGCCGAAACAGGCAGTTGACGGCGAAAATTATGAAAAGGTTACTATTTTTTCAACAATCAGAGCCTTTTCGGATATTCTTAAACTGAAACCGACAAAATGGTTTTTGGCGTTTGTTTTCTTCTATCTCTGCTTTTCATCAATGATTCAGTCGAATTTAACATATATGGTTATCGACTGCATCGGTATGGATTATGATACGGGAATTGCAATAGTTATCATTGTTCTTGTTGCTTCAATGGCGGCAGTTGTTCCCTTTGTTGAAAAAGTTGCGGAGAAGAAAGACAGAAGATTTGCCTCAATTCTCTTTTTAAGCATTGCTTTATCAGGTGAAATCCTGATAAAAATTCTCGGGCTTGATTTCCAAATCGGCTCGCTCAGAATTATGTGCGTTTTAAGCCCTGCGTGTCTCGGACTTGCTGCAGGAACTTTCTGGACCTTGTTTTATTCAATGGGCTACGACCTTGTTGAACTCAATGAGTTTAAAACAGGCGAAAGAAGAGAATCAACAATAACCGCCTTTCCTCAGCTTGTTCAGAAATTCGGCTCGGCATTCGGAATTCTTATGGCTGGGGTCCTCCTTTCAGCATACGGCTATGATTCATCAAACGATATCGCAGGAAAAGAATCGCTTTTCACTGTTGTAACCGATTCAAAAATCATAAACGGTATGGAGAATATTTCAACAATAATTCCTGCCG
>JAFYFO010000072.1 GCA_017543725.1 Eubacterium sp. | reverse complement strand
TATTTCAAGTTCAAGGTCAAGTTTATAAACCAACTGAGAAAAAGCATAAACAAATATTAAAAGCGATAAAGCAGTTGATAAAACAACTTTAACTCCGTATTTAATAAGCAGTTTATCCGTTTTAGAAGATTTGATTTTTTTCATAATAAAAACTCCCCCGTATAAATAATTATTCGAGGGAGTTATTTATTATAACCTTATTCTTCGATTCTTTTTTCAGCCTCTTTTGCTGAATCTGAAATCTCTTTTTTATCGTTTTTCTTTGCTTTCTTTTCTTTAGCAGCCTCTCTTGCAGCCTCAATTTCTTTTCTGTGCTGCTCGGTTTTGGTTACATTGGTGTTAACCGCCCAGCGCTGAAGTTTCATCTTTGTTCTGTCTGCGCCTGTTTCAATAACAATGTCTTCCTCACGGATTGTTACAACCTTGCCGACAATACCGCCGATTGTTATAATCTCGTCGCCGACTTCAAGAGCGCTTCTCATTTCCTGTTCTTCCTTCTGGCGCTTTTTCTGAGGCCTTATCATAAGGAAATACATAACAGCAACCAAAACGACCATTAAAATGATTCCCGAATACGGATTCATACCGCCTTGCTGCGCAGCAGATGTGCCTCCTGCCTGAGCCATTAATAAAATTGAATTCATATAATTATTCCTCCATAGAATTAAATAACAAATTGATTATATAGTATAAAACAAAATATTGCAAGATTTATTTTATATTCTTGTGTCAAGTATATCCGTATATTCATTTTTATAATCATCAAAACTTCCGTTTTCAAGATTATCCCTGATTTCCTGCATAAGATTATTATAAAAATGAAGATTATGAATAACGGCAAGCCTCATTCCGAGCATTTCGTTGCTCTTAAACAGATGTCTGACATAGGACCTTGAATAATTCCTGCAACTTGAACAGGAGCAAGTTTCATCAATCGGACTTTCATCCCTGAGATATTTTGCATTATTTATATTGATAACGCCTTTTTTTGTGAATAACTGGCCGTGGCGCGCGTTTCTTGATGGCATAACGCAATCGAAAAGGTCCACTCCCCTGCTGACGCCTTCAAGAATATTTCCGGGAGTTCCGACTCCCATAAGATATCTCGGCTTATCTTTCGGAGCATATGGCTCAACTGCAGAAATAATTCTGTACATTTCTTCTTTCGGCTCACCGACTGCAAGGCCTCCGATAGCATATCCGTCAAGGTCGAGTTTTGCAATATCTTTCATATGCTCTATTCTTAAATCATCAAATGTGCATCCCTGATTAATTCCGAAAAGAAGTTGATTTTTATTGATTGTTGAATCAAGTGAATTGAGCCTCTGAAGTTCTTTTTGGCATCTTTCAAGCCAGCGCATTGTTCTTAAACAAGCCTCTTTGGCATATTCATATTTAGCAGGGTTTTCAACACATTCATCAAAAGCCATAGCGATTGTTGAGCCGAGATGGGATTGAATCTGCATACTTTCTTCAGGGCCCATAAAAATCCTTCTGCCGTCTATATGAGAGTTGAAAGTTACTCCATCATCGGTTATTTTATTCAGTTTTGCAAGCGAAAAAACCTGAAATCCGCCCGAATCGGTTAATATCGGGCGTTTCCAATTGGTAAACTTATGAAGCCCGCCCATATCATAAACCAAATCATCACCGGGACGAACATGAAGATGATATGTGTTGCAAAGCATAATCTGAGCGCCAACATCTTCAAGGTCGCGCGTTGAAAGTCCGCCCTTTATTGCCGCAGATGTTGCAACATTCATAAAACAGGGAGTCTGAACAGTTCCGTGAACTGTTTCAAATATCGCTCTCCTTGCTTTTCCTTCTTCTTTAATAACAGTAAATTTCATATTCTTTTCCAATCTTTATATAATAAGCATAGCGTCGCCGAAAGAAAAAAATCTATACTTTTCTTTAACCGCTTCATTATAAGCGTTCATTGTGTTTTCATATCCGGCAAACGCGCTGACAAGCATAATAAGCGTGCTTTCCGGCAGATGAAAATTAGTTATCTGAGCGTCAACAACTTTAAACTGATAACCTGGATAAATGAATATTTCAGTATTATCCTCATCTTCCCTTATTTCGCCGAACTTTGAAGCAACGCTTTCAAGAGTTCTTGTTGAAGTTGTTCCAACAGAAATAACTCTCTTGCCGTTTCTTTTAGTTTGGTTGATTAAATCTGCGGTTTCCTTTGGCAGTTGATAATATTCGCTGTGCATTTTATGCTTTGTTACATCGTCAACTTTAACAGGTCTGAATGTTCCGAGACCGACATGGAGAGTAACATAGCCGATATTAATGCCTTTATCCCTGATTTTTTGAAG
>JAFYFO010000071.1 GCA_017543725.1 Eubacterium sp. | reverse complement strand
TAAACATTTTTTATATGCGGTATTTCATCAAGCAGGGCTTTGATATAGGTGTTAACCTGTGAAACAGTTAAAACATTCATAGTTTTGATTTTATCATCGCATAAACCGCGCATCCCGCAGCGTTATCAAGCGAATATTCTGCAGGGGCGAAAAATGCGCTGTATTTTTCATTTATTGTTTTTCTGAGAATTGAATTTGAAGAAACTCCGCCTGAAAAAACAACTGGCAAATTTCCGTATTTTTCCGTTATGCAATCAAGCATTGCAAGAACTGTTTTTGAAACATAAGTCAGGGCGAACTTTGCGATATCCTCACGCTGCGCGCCGCTTTCAATCATCTTTTTGACTTTATTTTCAACACCGCTCAAAGAGCAATTCTGATTAATTATCGTTGGCTTGATTTTAAATTCAGCCGAACTTTCGGCGGATAAATTATCAAGTTCCTTTCCGCAGGGAAATTTCATACCGAGCAAAACGCCCGTTCTGTCCACTGCCTGTCCTGCCTTTAAATCAAGGCTTTGGGAAACTATTTCGCAATTAATGATATTTTCTTTATCGGGTGAAACCAAAAGCGCCTCGGTTGTTCC
Organism: Eubacterium sp.; assembly: GCA_017543725.1. Taxonomy (GTDB): domain Bacteria; phylum Bacillota; class Clostridia; order Oscillospirales; family Acutalibacteraceae; genus Eubacterium_R. The sequence continues at coordinate 5,376 of JAFYFO010000071.1, read as the reverse complement.
TCCGCTGAGATGAAAGGCAATAAAACTTTGATTTATCAAATCAAGGCAGTTGCAGGAATAAAGTGCCGCAAGAATATGCCCGGTCTGATGCGAAGTTTTATAAAGCGGAACGCCCGCGCCTTTTGCAAATGAAACAGCCGCGCTTTCTCCCGCTAAAAAGCAGGGCATATAACTGCCTTTTGCATTTCTCGGCTGAGTGCTTACTCCAACGCCTTCAACACGTGAAAAATCAAGTTTTTCAAGAAGTTTGGGAAGATTAACGGTGTGCTGAAAAACAGCCTCGCTCTGGCGCAAGCCCCTTTCCCCTTCTTTAACGCTGAGCATAATCTTTTCATTAAAACATCCTTTTTCGCTCAGCAGGGCTATTGAAGTTGTGTAGTTACTGGTGTCGAAACCTGCAAACATTATGCTTTGCTCCTTGAATAGGCGCCGAGCACGCCGTTTATATACGCGCTGTCTTCCTTTGAAGAATATTTTTTTGCAAGTTCAACCGCTTCATTTATTGCAACGGAATCGGGAACATCGTTTTCATACTTGATTTCATAAACCGCAAGTCTTAAAACAGTTAAGTTGACTTTTGAAATGCGGGAAAGTTTCCAAGTTGTTGAATAATCGGAAATGATTGAATCAAGTTCATCAGCCTTTTCATAAACGCCGATGAAAACTCTTTTTGAATAATCGCCGATATCCTCGCCGTATTCGCTGAAACTCTCAATAATATCCTCGGGAGTCTGACCTCCGAAAAGGCTTTGAAAAATCAATATAAATGCTTGTTCTCTTTGCTTATATCTGTTCATAATAACTCCAAAAAACCGACTGAAAATAATTATTCAGCCGGCTAAAAAATCAGTTTTCAGTTTCTTTAGGTTCATTCGTGCCGGCGGGCTCTTCAAAATCAATTCCTGCTATAATAACGTTGACTTTTGAAACAAGCCTTCCCGTCATATTCTGAATTGATTCCTTAACATTTTGCTGAACATTCTGAGCAACGGTTTTAATCTTTGTGTTTGGCTCAATGTTCAGATAAATGCTGACGCTTATATCCTCGCCGTTCTGAATAACTCTGACAGGGCTTAAAACTTTGATTGAGCCCTTTTTAATGGTGCTTATAACATCGAAGGGTTTGTTCGAAAACGAACTGACTCCCTCAACATCCTTAGCAGCATTAATAGCAATTGATGAAATAACATCCTCTGATATAACAAGATTTCCTTTTTCATTCGATGTTTTAACTTCCATAAACAAATCGCCTCCTGCTTTAATGAAAAGTATTATAGCATAAAGAGAATAAATATACAATACTTTATTTATATATTTTATTGATTTGTTTGTATAACCGATATGTTTTCAAAAGAGCATCCGCTCTCTTTCATTGCGATATCCTTTATCTGCATAATAATCGTTTTGCTTAGTTCTTTGCAATCAACAATAACATCAACCTTATCGCCCTCGTTGCTGATAACCGCAAGGCAATTATCTATGTTTTTGGCGCAGACAAGAGTTTCAATTTTGTTTTCCGCAGCTATGTTATCTGAAATCTTTGCAATACTTTGGGCGGCGCTGTTTTTAGCCTCGCTGTTTTCCTCCGAAGAATCAACGACCTTCTGAAGAACTTCAAGCGATTCATCACGCGTTTTCTGACGGTTTATTCTTGCCGAATTGAAATAATCGCCTGAATTATCCTCCTCCGCAACGCCTGCAACAAACTCAGCCTCGCCGAGAGTTTTTGTTTCGGAGGATTCAATCATCGGAGATATATTTGATGTTAAATCCGAATTCTGATAGTACCAGTTTCCGAGTATTCCGACTGAGAGAATGAAAACAAATGACGCGGCGGCAAGTTTTGTTTTTCTCGCCTTTTTCTTTTTGATTTCCTGCTCTGTCAGAATCGGTTTTTCTTTTTTCATTTTTCTGCTTTTGGTTTCTGTTTCATTATTCATTTTATCACCCTTTTAGTTTTGATACGCTGATTTTTGATGAAGGAATTCCGAAAAGCGAAGTTAAACAATTTATTATGCTTTCCTTAACCGCATAATTATCTCCGCCGCTGCAAACAACCGCAACGCCGCTGACCTGCGGAAAATATTCCTTGACAAGAACGGGCGTTTCGCCGTTTGACTGCTTATAAAATACATATTCATCGGATTTTGAAAAAGAACCCGAATTATGATTTTCGTCGGTATTTTTTGCATAAACGCTTTCGGAAGACGCCTTGAGGGTTATCATAACAAGGCAATCGCCTGCGCCGTCTATCGACCTGATTATTTCTTTGGTTTCCTTTTCAAGCGATTCAACATATTTATCGTAACTGCCGTCCTGCTTGCTTTCACTCTGACTGGGCGGCGGTGAAATTTCCGAAAGAACTATAAGAAAAACTCCGATTATTCCGAGAATAAAAAGAATTTTAACCTTTTTATCGGAATTTTTGATTTTTGAAATGATTTCTTTAATGCTATTGCCCAAGATAAATCACCTCTGCATTAACTCCCAACTCGCTGAAAATGAGTTCTTTTGTTTCTTCAGCGCTGTATTCATCGGGTATGAAAACCGTTACCGCGCTTATTTCGGCAGTATTATCATCTTCGTTATACAAAACCTCGCTTGAAACGCTCGCGCCGATAATTCCTTTTTCTTTAAGGAATGATGTGATACTGCTGTTTATCCCTGTTTCATATGAAGAATTAACGCTTTTTGCAATATCAACGCTTCCGAAATCCCTGAATATATCCGCATCAAAATCTTTCAGCGGATAAACGAATGAAATAAAAATGAAAACGGCAATCATAGTTTTATAAAAGCGTTTTGTTGAATCCGAAGGAGTGAAAACAGAAAGCACGGCTGAAACAATGAGCGCCGTGCAAACGCTGAAACTCCAATTTTTAAAAAACTCCATCAAACCGTCCTCACTGCTATGAGCAAACCGAATGAAATAATCGTTGTCACAAGCGACATAATCAAAACAACATTGATAAGAAGCATAGTATCTTTAAACGCTTTCAGCGCAAGCGAAACGCTGTTATCTCCGAAAACATCGCAAACTATTGAGCAAAGAGAAATAACCGCTCGCCAGAGCGTTATTTCAATAATGCCCGGAAGATATAAAAGCGCAAGCGCTATTATACCGACAATGCCGACTCCGCTTTTAATAAGCGAAGAATAACTGTTTATCGAAAGAAGACCTTCGCTGACAGAACCGCCGATAACGGGAACAACCGAACTGATAACAAATCTTACAGAGCGAATACCAAGCGCGTCCGCTCTTGCGCTGACAGTTGTTTTAATCGAAAGAATACTGACAAACGCGGCGCAAAGAAAGGAAATAACGCCCGTTATCCCTTTTCTCAGGGATTCAAGAAGATTTGAAAGATTCAGTTCAGCCCTCAGAGAAGACGAAATACCTATTGCGAGAAAGCAGTTTATAACAGGCATAAAAACATTTGCGCTGATAAAACCGAGCCCCTGCGCCAACATAAGAAGCATTGTGTTGCTTGCAAGCGCAGTTGAAACGCCTCCCGATGCAATTATTATTGCGCAGAAAACCGGAACAAACGCAAATATGAAATCGCCTGCGGTTTTTATACAGGAGGAAGCAAGTGAAATTGCAGGGCTTATCTGCGCAGCGAGCAAAACTCCGATTATCAGCGCACAGCAAGTTGAAAAAACGCCGTTTAAATCGCTCTCCTCGCCGTTTATGCTCTGAAAAAGCGAAGAGATAACAATAAATATAAGAATTGAAACAGCGCCTTTAATCGGAGAGGGCAATTTGCTTTTAATAAATGAAGAAACAATACTTGCAAAATCACTGAAATCAAGTGCCGAAATTGAGTTGAAATCAAAACTATCTATGCCAAGTTCCTTTAAATAATCATATGTTTCGGCGCTTAGGTTATCTTTGAAAACAGACAAATCATATTCTGAAATGAGTTCGTTATATTTCTCATCGCCAACGGCAAGAGCGGAAATCGGAATAAGAAGAAAAATAATAAAAAACAATAGAAATCTTTTCATTTAACAAGACCGCCGATAATTTTTATAACAGTTTCAAAAAGCGGAAGAATCAGCGAAACAACAATGATTTTTGCGCCGAGCGCAGTTGCAGATGCAAGCGCGTTTTCACCGTTATCGCGGCATATATCGCAAACAATCTGAGTTAAAAGCGTTATCGAAAGAATCTTTATCATCAACTTAGTATAAACCGCTATCGTTTGGGAATATGATGAAAGGGAAACAAGGTAATCAAAAAGGCTTTTCATTTCGCTTAAAACCGAAAAGAATATTAACGCAGAGGCAAAAATGCTGATGATAACTGCAAATTCCCTGTTTTTTTCTTTTAAGACCAAGGCGCAGAAAAACGCGCAAACCGAAACAGCAATGATTTTCATTACAAATCAAACAAGGAACGCACCGAAGAAAACAAATCGGATATCTTCGGAATTATCATCATCAAAACAACAACAACGCCTGCAAGAGTTGTCAGCATTGCCTGGTCCTCCCTGCCCGCCCTGATGAGAAGGGTGTTTAAAACGGCGATTATTATTCCTATTGCGGCAATTTTAAATATAAATCCAATGTCCATTTTTCAACTCCATATAATTGAAACAATCAAGCCCGAAAACAAGCCGAAAGTTATATATAATTTAGAATCTTTTGAATGTTTGTCCGTATATTTTTTAAGTGATATATTTATGTTTTCCCTGAAGTTTGAAACAAGTTTTTTCTGTGTTTCAACATCGCTTTTTCCAAACATAAAAAGGAAGGAAGAAACCTCTTTATTATCTGAATCAGAAAGCGGTGAATCAATCTTTTTCTGCCTGATGAGGCAATTTTTGCCGATAAATTTAAGGCTTTCGAGTTTTCTGCTTTCAACAATGCTTTCAATAAGTTCTCCTGCAGGGGTTATTTTATAATTCAAATCAAGCAAAAGCCCGTCGCAAAGCGAAATCAAATCCCTGCAGATTATGATTTTCTGCTTAGATTTGCCACTGAGATAAATTCCCAATCCCGTTGTTGAAATAATAAGAATCATCTCGCCTGCATATTTCATCAATTATCTCTCCGCAATCAATAATAAGTGGCTTATATGTTTTGTCTTCAAGCAGAATAATATATGAAAACTCCCCTGTTTCAAGAAGCGTTTTTATAATGGGTTTTCTCAGCAAATCCTCACGGTTTTTTATATGAACCGAAAGCGCAAAACCAATTCCTGAGGAAAAGCCGAATTTAATTGACTCAACTTCTTCAATTGTTGAAACTTCGTCGCAGATAATCATATCGGGAGAAAGAGTTCTTATTGCAATTTCAATTCCCCTTTGCTTTGAAAAATAACTGAGAACATCCGTATTTATTCCGATATCAATTTTTTGAGAATTATATTTT
>JAFYFO010000070.1 GCA_017543725.1 Eubacterium sp. | reverse complement strand
GAAAGATATGAGAATAATCAGAACAAGAAATCAAGAATTATAATAATTATTCTTGTTGTTTTGATTGTTGCTGCAATCGGAGCGGGCGTTTATATTGTTCAGTTCACTGATTTGGTAAAGAAACCCGAGCAAACAACCCAGACAACCCAGGCGGTCAACTATGAAGTTCCCGATTTCGTTTCAAACGGCTACACCCAGGTTGATGTTGAAAACAACGGCGCGTGGAACGAGCAGTTCACCATAAACTTTGAATATGAATATTCAACCGATATTGAAGAGGGAATTATATTCAAACAAAGCGTTGCCGCGGGTGAAAGTATTCCTTCGGGCTCGGATATTATCTTAACCGTCAGCAGAGGTATTCAGACCCAGGTTGTTCCCGAACTCGGCGGAAAAACTCTTGAAGAGGCAACCAAAACTCTTGAAGAACTCGGCTTTAAGGTTTCAAGCGTTGAAGTTTTCAACTCGGGCGGACACACTCCGAAAACCGTTAAGGAAACATATGGCTCAGCGCCTGCCGCAGGTGAAGAAGCGGCAGTCGGCGATGAAGTTATTCTTCAGGTTTACGGCGAAATTCAAACAACAACTCAGGCTGATGAGCAGGAATAGTTTTTAATAATTTCGAATTTCAGGCGGGCGCTACCCACACCCGGTAACAGAGGTATTATTATGAGTAACAAACTTATAGCATATTTTTCGGCTGAGGGAACAACTCAGCAAAAAGCAACAATTCTTGCAGAGGCAACAGGGGCTGATGTTTATGAAATCAGACCCGAAGTTCCTTATTCAAAGTCGGATGTTAACTGGAGAAATCCGCTTGCAAGATGCAACAGGGAATGGATAAAGAAATCAAAAATTGCTCTTGCCGATAAAAACGCAAACATCGCGGATTATGATGAAATCTATCTGGCATTTCCGATTTGGTATTTCACCGCACCGCTTGTTATCAGAAGTTTTCTTGAAGAATATGATTTTTCAGGCAAGAAAATAGTTGTTTTCGCAACATCCGGCGGAAGCGATTTCACAAAAGCGATTGAAGCGGTTAAAGAATGGTCGGGCTGCGAGCAGGTTGTTGAGGGAAGAATGCTCAACGGCGTTGCTTCGGCTCACGAACTCAGCGAGTTTGCAGAATAGTTGATTAAGAGGAGAACTTTATGAGTGCATTATCCATATTCCTGGCGGCTTCCTGTTTGCCGTCGATAGTTCTTCTTGTTTATATCTACAACAAGGATAAAGTTGATAAAGAACCGACGGGGCTTCTCGTCAGGCTCTTCATTCTTGGAGCGCTCAGTTGTTTCCCGATTGCTTATATTGAATCGCTTATTTCAGGTTACAACACATTTGCCGAAGGCTCGGTTGCTTATAATATATATGATAACTATCTTGTTGCAGGAACCTGCGAAGAAATCGGAAAGTTTTTGATTTTATTTTTTGTAACCGGAAACAGCAAGCATTTCAACTGCCTGTTTGACGGTATGATTTATGCAGTTGTTGTTTCTCTCGGTTTTGCAACGCTTGAAAATATTATGTATGTTGCAAGTTACGGGTTTACAACTGCGCTTGTCAGAGCGTTTACGGCTGTTCCCGGCCATATGTTTGACGGCGTTCTGATGGGATATTTCTACACAATGTGGCATTTCGCAAAGAGACTTGATGAAACGGAAAAGAGATATCTTGAGCGCGGATTAATCAAGAGCATAGACCATTCGGGCTGCAAAGTTGCATATAAGAGCCAACTTGTTCTTGCGCTGATTGTTCCGATTGCCGCGCACGGTACATATGATTTCCTTGCTTCTTCAAACAGCGCGCTCGGAACGCTCCTTTTCTTTGCTTTTCTGATTTTCCTTTATTTCCATTGTTTCAGAAAAGTTAAAAAACTTTCAAATGAAGATACCCACGAAATGAATATGATTGCAAGCGTTCTTATCAAAAGATATCCATATCTCTATGATGAAATCAGAAAGCAGAACCCTGCTGCGCAGGCAGTATTTAAATAAAAAATCGTTCCGATTTCGGAACGATTTTTTTATTTAGGTTTTAGTATTCCGCTTTTCTGAACATATCGCTTATCTGTTCGCAGAGGAGGGGATATTTATCAAGATTGGGGTCATCAATAAGCATCTCTTTGGCACATTGCTGACATTCCATAAGAGTATCCATATCCTCAAGCATATCGGCGATAACAAGATTGGGCAAGCCGTGCTGGCGTTTGCCGAAGAAATCGCCGGGACCCCTTGTTTTAAGGTCGTAATCGGCAATTTCAAAGCCGTCGCTTGTTTTCTTCATAACAGCAAGGCGTTCTTTTGAAGAGTCCGATTTGCTGTCTGAAACAAGAATACAGTATGATTGCTCGCTGCCCCTGCCGACTCTGCCTCGCAGTTGATGAAGTTGGGAAAGCCCGAAGCGCTCAGCATTTTCAATGAGCATAATTGTTGCGTTCGGAACATCAACTCCAACTTCAACAACAGTTGTTGAAACGAGGATATCCGTTTTTTTGTCGGCGAAAGACTGCATAACGGCGTCTTTATCTTTTGCTTTCATTTTGCCGTGGAGGAGGGCAAGATTGTAGCCCTGAAGGTATTTTTCGGAGAGTTCGTCTGCATATTCCGTTGCGGAAATCAAATCGCTTTCGCTCTCTTCAACAAGGGGGCAAACAATGTATGCCTGATGACCTTCATCAACATTCTTTTTTATGAAATTATAAATCCTTTGATGATAAGAACTGTCAACAACATCCGTTCTTATTTTCTTTCGTCCTGCGGGCAGTTCGTTTAATATGCTGATATCAAGGTCGCCGTAGATAATAAGCCCGAGAGTTCTCGGAATCGGCGTTGCGCTCATAACCATCAGGTGGGGGGAGGCGCTTTTCATTGCAAGACTTGCGCGCTGTTCAACGCCGAAGCGGTGCTGTTCATCCGTTACAACAAGGGCGAGATTTTTAAACTCAACATCATTTTGAATCAGCGCGTGAGTTCCGATAATCAAATCAATATCGCCCTCCATAAGCGCCGCTTTGATTTCGCGCTTTTCCTTTGCTTTTGTTGAGCCTGTCAGCAGGGCAATTTTTAATCCTGCGTTTTCAAAGAGTTTTGAAAGCGATTCAAAATGCTGATTTGCAAGAATTTCGGTCGGCGCCATCATAGCCGCCTGATATCCGTTTTTTATAACTGAAAAGATTGCCGCCGCGGCAACCGCTGTTTTGCCCGAGCCAACATCGCCCTGAATGAGCCTGTTCATTGTTTTATGGCTTTGCATATCGTTTATGCAATCCTTTATCGCATTTGATTGGGCGTTTGTCGGAGTGAAGGGGAGAAGGGAGAAAAATTCCTTTGTGCAGTCCTCTTTCAATACATAATTATTCTTTGTGTCTTTCTTGTCTTTCAGTTTTAAAAGACCGAGTTGAAGGGTCAGCAGTTCCTCAAAAATCAGCCTGCGGCGCGCCTTTTCAATGTTTTTTTCGCAACTCGGAAAATGAATCTGCCTTATTGCAAAATCAAGCGAGCAAAGATTATATTCATCCCTGATTTCGGTGCTGAGCGTGTCCTCAAATAATTCGATTTTATCAAGCGCGGCTTTAACAACCTTTGCTATTGCGCGCGAATTGAGGTTTTCGGTTGCGCTGTATATCGGATGTATTCCCTGAGCAACATCGGCTTTTTCAATCTGGGGCGAACTCATAAAAGCGCCTGTGAAACTCTTTTCAACCTTGCCGAAAAGAATATATTCATCAAAAGTTCTCAGCGCTTTTGCAAGATATTTATTGTTGAAAATCGTTATATGAATAACGGTCTGACCGTCTGAAAAATTGCATTTATAAAGGGTTAAGCCCTTTCTTATAAGGCTTTCTTTAACAGGCGTTATCATAGTTGCTTTTATTGCAACCGTTTCATTTTCAGGCGCCTCGACAGCCGTTGTGCAGTTATTCCAATCCTGATATTTTCTCGGATAGAAATGAACTAAATCTCCAACGGAAAAAATGCCCAGCCTGTTGAACAGCCGGGCTCTTTTTTCTCCAACACCTTTTATAAACTGAATATTATATTCGTTTAAATTTTCAATTATTCCACCGAAATTATATAGTAGTATATCGGCTGACCGCCGTTTACAACGCTTATTTCAATTTCGTTTTTATATTTTTCGCTGAGCCTCTGCTCAACTTTTGCCGCGTCTTCTTCGCTGACATCTTCACCGAAGATGAGAGTCACCATTGAATGAACATTTCTTTTTATGAGTTTATCAACGGTTTTAAAGGCAATTTCCTCTTTATCTTCGCCGATGAATTTGATTTTGCCGTTTAAAAGGCCCATAATCTGACCCTCTTTAATCGGCTTGCCGTCAACTTCGCTGTCCCTTGCCGCAAAAGTAACCTGACCCGTTTCAACAGCCTGAGCCATCTCCGTCATAGTCATCTGGTTTTCGTCTGCTTCAAGAGTGTCGTCAAAAGCAAGGAGCGCCGAAATTCCCTGAGGAATCGTTTTTGTGTGAAGAACGCGCACCTCTCTGTCTTTAACAAGGGGGATTGCCTGCTCAGCCGCCATAATGATGTTTTTGTTGTTTGGAAGAACAAAAACGGTTTTTGCGGGGGTCTGCATAATTGCGTTGAAAATATCGTCGGTTGAAGGATTCATCGTCTGACCGCCGCTGACTATAGCGTCTGCGCCGAGGTCTTTGAAAAGTTCTTCAAGTCCGTTTCCAACGCAAACGGTAACAAATCCGTACTTGTTTTCGGGTTCAAGAACTTTCGGCTGAACGGGGCTTTTGCCCTTTTCAACTCCGAGTTCGGCATTTCTGTGCTGATAGCGCATATTATCAATTTTTATATTGATAAGTTGTCCGTATTTAAGCGCCGACTGAATAACATTTCCGGGGCAGTTTGAATGAACATGAACTTTGATAATGCTGTCGTCATCAACAACAACAACGCAGTCGCCGATTGATTCAAGATATGCGCGGAGTTTGAGCGGGTCGCTTTCCTGAGCGTTTTCCGCTTTCTCAATAAGGAATTCTGAGCAGTAGCCGAATTCAATATCGCCGCTTGCTTCGGCAACGATTGATTTGCTCGGCGTTTCAACTGGCTTAACGCTTTCGCCGATCGCCTGAACGATTGCTCCGTTTTCAAAAACGCTCTGAAAACCTTCAAGAATAAGAATGAAGCCCTGTCCGCCTGCGTCAACAACTCCTGCTTTTTTAAGAACGGGAAGCAGTTCGGGCGTTTGTGCAAGCGCTTCTTTGGCTGTCTGAAGTGCCGCAAAGCAAACTTCAAGCGGGTCCGCTTCAAATTCAGCGGTGTATTCAGCCGCTTCGGCAGCCTTTCTGACAACGGTCAGAATTGTTCCCTCCGTTGGTTTCATAACCGCTTTATACGCAGCCTCGCAGCCCATACGAAACGCTTTTGCAACATCAGCGGAAGACGCTTCGTCGATATCCCTGAACGCTTTTGAAAAACCGCGGAAAATAAGCGAAAGAATAACGCCTGAGTTTCCTCTTGCGCCTCTGAGAAGGGCTGAAGCACAGCGCTTTGAAACTTCGGATATGGAAGCGTCGTCATCAAGCGAGGAAACCTCTCTTGAAGCGGCGCTGATTGTCATACTCATATTTGTTCCCGTGTCGCCGTCGGGAACGGGGAAGATATTTAAGGCGTCAACCGCCTGACGGCTGTTTGAGATATTGTTAGCACCCGAAATAATGCCGTCGCGAAACATTTGTCCTGTAATCATTGGTCAACCTCCGATATAGTTTGCTGTGAATTCAGTTCAGTGCATCAACATGAACGTTGACCTGTGAAACTTTAAGCCCTGTTGCGGCTTCAACGGTGTAGCGAACTTTGTTGACAATGCTGTCCGTTATCGTTGAGATATTAACTCCGTATGAAACAGCAATGTGCAAGTCTATAACAAGCGCTCCGTTAACGCTTTTAACGATAACGCCCTGATTTGAATTATCAAGGTCCGCTTTGTTTTTGATTAATGATTTTGCCCAGTGATACGGGTTTGGATTAACCATTCTCGTAACTCCGAAACAACTCTGAGCAGCGTTGCCCACAAGGTGTGCAAAATAACTGTTTGTGATTTCAATATAGCCCTGCGGATTTTCAAACTTAATCATAATATCCTCCTAATCAGTTATAATACCAATCCTGAATATTTGAAAAATAATTATCAACATAACCCTGCATATCTCCGTGCAGTGATTTTGAATAACAAATCATTCCCTGTCTGTAAAGCAGGGGGATGAAGGGCATTTCCTGAGAAAAATTCAAAATGAAAGTTCCAATTTCGTTTTTTGAATCAAGATATCCCTTGTATGCCTTTGCGCAGTTTCCCGAAAGATTTATTCCGTACCTCGTTTCTCCTTTTTCAGTGAAGAAACTGCTGAGGTTCATATCAGCGGGGATTTTTGTTTCCCCGATATATAAATCAAAACTTCTGTTTTTGATTTTGCTTTTATAGTTTTTGTCCGTTACTTTATTGATGCTGACTTTAAAACCAACGGCTTCAAGTTGCTGTTTTATAAGTCTTGCGGCTGAATTTTTGTTTTGATTTGAATTAACAAGAATATCAAGTTTTAAATTCTTTCCTTCAATCTTGCTCTGGAAAACAGCCTGCTTTGCTGCGGAAACATCCGCCGTGCTTTCAAAAACTGCGGTTTGCTTTCCGATTGAAGATGCGCTTGTGAAAACTGAAACAGCGCTTTTTGCATAGCCCTGATATGCGCTTTTAACAAGAACTTCGCGGTCTATGGACAGTGATATTGCTTTTCTGATATGTTCATTTTTAGTTATTCCCGCGTTGCAGTTTATTCCGATAAAAACAAGATTATTCAAATCAACGGCTTTTTTGTTTGAATTGATTTTTGCGTTGCTGCCTTCTGATAAATCACGGAAAGCATAACTGATATTGCCGATGTTGATGGCGTTTTCAATTGATTCGTTTGCCGTTATGTTTATCAGAGTAATCTTTGTGAAATGCGGCTTGAAATCGCTTTTCTTCTTGTTGACTTTAAGATAAACCGAGCCGTTTCCTTCGCCGAATTTATATCTTCCCGAGCCGATGGGATAGCCCTTTTTATCCGTTTCATCCTTAACTATTGCAAAGGTTAAAAGTTTGTGCGCATTCGGGTTTTTATATGCGAGTTTGAAATTTATAACCGTGTCGCTTACCGCAGCAGCCGAGGAAATCGGCTTTAAGGAGTTGCCCCAGCGATAGGAACTTTTGGCGTTTTCAAAAGAGGAAACAATGTTTTTTGCGGTTATCGCGGAGCCGTCTGAAAAAATATTTCCGCTTTGAATTGTTACAATCAGCGTTTTGCCGTTTTCGTATTGATAGCCCGTTGCAAGTTGGGGCTGAACTTCGTTTGTTTCATCTATTATAAAAAGCGATTCAAAAACAAGATTCTGAACAACCTGGTTATTGAGCGTATCCGATTTAAAAGGACTGAGCGAATCGGACTGGGAATAACTCAGTTTGAAACCAAGCGAGTCGCTCGGCGCTTCACTCGTTGTCTGAACCGATATCTGAGAATTGTTCTGATTTGTTTTCGGTGAAGAACAGGCGCTCAGCGCGCAAATCAAAAGAACAACCGAAAGAAAAACAGCGATTATCTTTTTGTTCATCTTCTGAACCTTTCTATCCTGACGGTTTTGCCCGTTTTGTTATCTGTTTCAAAAAAACAGCCTTCAAGAGTGCATATGCCGTCATCAACCCTAAATTTAACGGAAAGATTGGTTTTCATTTTCTGAATTGCAAGTTCGGGAGCAATGCCGAGAACCGAATAATATGGACCGCACATTCCCAAATCGGTTATATATCCGCAGCCGCAGGGAAGAATCTGCTCGTCTGAAGTCTGGCAGTGAGTGTGTGTTCCGAATAAAGCCGAAATCCTTGAATCAAGATAAAATCCCATGGCTTTTTTCTCACTGCTTGCCTCGGCGTGGAAATCAATGATAACGGTGTTTATGCCTTCTTCTTCGGCAATTTTAACTATTCTGTCTGCCGCGTCGAAGGGATTTTCAATATTGTCAAGATAAACTGCGCCTTGAAGATTTGCAACAAGAACTCTGCAAAAGCCTTTATCAATAATCGCATATCCCTTTCCGGGTGCGCTTTTATGATAGTTTTCGGGGCGGAGGATGAATTCGTTTTCATCAAGATAATCCGCGATTTCGGGGCGCCTTAACGAATGATTTCCAAGCGTTATAACATCTGCGCCGCAGTTGAAAATATAATCCGCGCTTTTCGGCGTTATGCCGTTTCCGATTGCGGAATTTTCTCCGTTAACGATAACGATATCCGCCTCGTATTCTCTTTTGAGTTTCGGCAGTTGCTTTCTGAGATATTCACATCCCTGATTTGAAACAACATCGCCGATTGCCAGTATTTTCATAAATCACCGTTTCTATGGTATTCCTACCTGAAATTCCTATCTATTATACTCTAATAAAAATCTAAAAACAATAATATAAATAAAAGTTAATGATATATTAATAGATAGATGATAGACGGAAAACAAAACTTTGTTGAGTATTTACAAAAAAGCAGAGCGAAATTTCGGTCTGCTTTAATTATATATTCATATTTCCGGTTCTGTATCCGCCGAGGTCCATTGAAACAAAATCAAATCCGATTTCCCTGAAATAACTGTTTATTTCGGTTGAAACTGAAAGCAGTTTTTCAAAATCTTTTCTCTCAACTTCGATTCTCGCAAGGTTTCCGTGAAGACGAACTCTCATCTGCCTGAAACCGAGGGAGAGGAGTTTGCTCTCCGCCTTTTCGATTTTTTGAAGTTTTTCCTTTGTTATTTCATCGCCG
>JAFYFO010000069.1 GCA_017543725.1 Eubacterium sp. | reverse complement strand
GGCGGAGCAGGATTCCACAGCGTCTGGGTTGATGACGAAGACCTTGAAATATATAAAAAACGAGGCGTCTGGGCTGTTATAAACGCAGGCTCAAACTGCAAACTTGCAAGCGGAATTGCTCCTGTTTCAAAAATGATTGATAAGAAAATCCACCTTGCAATCGGAACGGACGGACCGAGTTCAAACAACGCGCTTGATATGTTCAGAGAGATGTTTTTAATTGAAGCAACTCAGAAACTCAATGATAACAACGCCGCTTCAACAGACCCGATTGAAATTCTTAAAGCCGCAACAACAGGCTCGGCAAAATGTATGGGACTTGATGACTGCGATGTTATAGATATCGGAAGAACAGCGGATTTGATTGTTATTGATTTGCACCGCCCGAATATGCAGCCGATAAACAACATTCTTAAAAACATTGTTTATTCAGGCTCAAAAGAAAATGTTAAAATGACTATGGTCGGCGGCAGGATTCTTTATGAAAACGGCGAATTTAAAAACGCCGATATTGATGAAATTTACCGCAAATCGCAGGCGGTTATAGACAGGATTAAATAGTGGCCGGTTGCCAGTAGCCAGTTGTCAGTAGTCAGTAGTCAGAAAAAGCGCTCCCGGGATTAATTCTCAGGAGCGCTTTTAATTATATCTGATTTAAGGATTCTTTTATGCAGTTTTTAACTTCTGAAGGAGCGTCGCAAATATCAAGCGCAGCAAAAAGTTCCTTCTTTGTTTGCGCCTTTTCAAAGGGTTTATAGGCAATCTGCTTTTTAACTGTTGTTGCCTGCCAACGCGATAAAATTCTGATAACGGCTTGCTTATCGTCTTCTTTCGGAAGTCTTTTTGCATTTTCAAAAATTCTTATATGTTCTTCCTTAACATCCGCGCCATTTATTTCAAATTCTATTCCTGCGTCTTTTATGCGGATTTTATAGTTTCTTTTTTCGGGAATAACGGATAAATCGCCCTCAGCCTTATTAATCTTAAAGGTTAAAACTTCGTTTTCATAAGTCATTTCAAACTTTGTTTTTGCAATATGATTAATGTAGTCCGTCTTTGAATTATCTTCAATCAGAGTGAACTCTCCGCCTCCGGAAAATGCGATAATTTCAAGATTTTCGGGGTTTTCAACGCTGTTTCCGCTATCAGCAGAAAGAGGAATAATTGCGCCCTCTTTTGCAAGAACGGGCATAAATTCGGTATCCCTGAACAACTCGGCAAAGCCCTCGCCCTTATAGCGCTGATTTGTGAAAATATCAATCCATTCGCCCCTTGGAAGCCATGCCGTAACGCTTCCCATATTGAGCGATTTATGGTTTTTCTGAGTTATCGGGCAAACCATAAGTTCAGAGCCGAACATATACTGATTAGGGCATTTATAGGCGTTTTTGTTTTCGGGATAGGAATAGTACATCGGCTCGCAAAGAGCAATTCCGTCAAGATGAGTTCTGTAACCCATTGTGAAGATATACGGAATTAACCTGTGGCGAAGATTAAGCCAGTATTTAGCCGATTGATAAACGCTGTATTTATACTTCCAGGGCTCTTTTCCGAGAAGTTCAATAGCGGTTGAATGAAGGCGCATAATCGGCGAGAAAACGCCGAATTCAAGCCATCTTAAATACAAATCGTCGTCTCGGTAGCCTTGATGATGACCGCCGATATCGTGGCTCCACCAGGTGTATGCGGCATTTGCGGCATTCGCCGTGAAATAGGGCTGAAAATCAAATGTTTTCCAGGTTATCGCAGTGTCGCCCGAAAAGCCGAGCGGATAGCGGTGGGAGCCCATACCCGCATATCTTGAAAGAATCAGAGGCATCTGCCCGCTTTCGGCGTTATCAAGAAAATGATAGTGGTTAAGCGCATTGAGGGGGTCCAGCCCTTCAACATCAACCTTTGTTCCCTGCTGCCAATCAATCCACCAGAAATCAACGCCGTCTTTTTCATAGGGCTTATGTAGAATATCAAAATAGGCGTTCCAGAATTCATCGCTTGCAAGAGAAAAATCAACCTTTTTTCCCGTTTTGGGGTCAACGCCTGTTGCTTTCGCCATTTCTTCATACATATCTTCATATTTATGAACTCCGTCGGCAGGATGAAGATTAAGCGTTATATGAAGATTGTCTTCTTTAAGTTTTTTAAGAAATTCCCTGTAATCGGGAAAAAGTTCGGTGTTCCAGGAATATCCCGTCCAGCCGCCGTAGTCAACGCCGAATTTCTCTTTTATATTATGAACCCAGTGCCAATCCATATCTACCGTTGCAACTGTCAGCGGAATTTCCTCGTCTTTAAAGCGCTTCATCAAATCAAGGTATTCTTTTTGAGTGTACGCATGATATCTGCTCCACCAGACGCCCAGAGCAAATCGGGGAACAAGCGGAACCTGCGAACTTATCATATAAAATGCGCGAATTGTTTGGCGATAGTCTTTTCCGTAGGCAAAAGCATAGTAATCCTTTGAGCCGGATTTTCTCGGGATAAACCTTCCGTTTTCATCAAGGAGCATTGATTTGCTGTCGTCAAAAAGATACGCGCCGCCTTCGGTTATCAAGCCTTCGCCGAGTTTGACTTTTCCGGAAGTTCCGTCAAGCGTTCTTCTTGTTCCTTTGAGGTTTTTCTGATTTGAAAAGACCTCGGTTTTTTTGCTGTCTTTAAAATAAACGGAATAGGGCTTTCCTTTTTTTATGTTGAAGATAACTTCGCTTGTTTCAACAACTATTTCACCGTTTACATTTATTGCGGAAAAATCGCCTGCCTCAAAATTTCTGAACCAAACCGAAAAACTCGCCAAATCGCTGAAATTGTCTTTTTCAACGCGGATGAGCCTTGGAGTTAAATAGGTTATTCTTGTGTTTCCAATAATGGCAATTTGTTTTTCATTTGCTTTTGCGTTTGTTTTTGCGATTAAAGATTTTTTCAACATATCCGCTCCCCCGAATTTTAACGCTTTTTCTTTTTAGCCTTGATTTTGAATTTTAGGGTCTTTGTGCCTTTGAAGTTATTTTTGAATTTGATTTTAACCTTTGCAGTGCCGACTTTTTTGTTGTTTGAATAAGTCAGAGTGTAGTTGGCGCTGCTTATTGTTTTTCCCTTACTGTCTTTAACCGTCACTTTCGGTTTTTTTGCTTTTTTGTTATATGTATATGTTGTTTTTGAAAGTTTGAATGATTTCGGTTTATAGATAACCGAGGTGGTAACAGCGCCGCAAACAGCGCATTTTTTGGTTATTTTTCCGTTTTTTTCAAGCGTTGCGGGAGTTATTGAAGTTTTATAATTATGGCTGTGTTTAACGCCCATTATTGAGGAATTATCGTTACCTGCCGCGGTAAAGACCAAAACTTTCTTTGCAGAGGAAGACGCGTCTTTCTGATATGCGAAAACTCCGCTGTATTTAACGCTTCCGATTGTGAAATAAGCGTTTGTTCCCGAGGAGGAAACGCTCCATTTTCCGCTGACGGATTTTGATGAGATATGCGCGTTTGTCAGCGAAAACGAATAATCTTTTGCGCCGATAATGCTTCCGTCCGATTTAAGGGTTATATATTGCTTTTTATTGATGATATCGCTGAAAGGCGAGTTTTCGTTTTCTTTTCTGTGGGTCTGATTATTCAAATCAATGAATTCATATGTTCCTGCAATATCGTTTTTACTGACTGACGAAATCTTTTCGCCCTGATATTCAAAAGGAAGAAGCGTTGCCCAGCCGTCGGAGGTTCTTGCCATCTGATGAATACGAACCTGATGACCCGCGCCGCTGTCGGCAGTAAACCGGGTGTGGAACATCTGAAACATTCTGCCGTCTGCATCAATAAGGCAGGAGGAATGTCCCGGTGAAAGATAAGCGCTTTTCATTGAATCAAACTGAAAGTCAGCGCTTATTTTAAGCCCCGTGTTTTTGAAATCCGTTGCGAGATTTCCCGCCGCGTCTTCATAAGGACCGTCGGGGCGTTTTGAGCGATATTCGCGGATATTATATCCGTCCGAAGCCGCAAGACCGCCATAGGTTAAAAACAGATAATAATATTTGCTTTGCTTGTCATAAATTATGAACGGTCCTTCACCCGTTGCCTCGGTTTCGGGATTAGTGTTTGAAATGCGTTTTCCGAAATAGATATCAAAATCCGAATTCCGTTTCATATAGGAATAATCAGGCAATCCTGTTTTATTATCAAGTTTAACAACAAAGCATCCGCCGCTGTATGAGCCGTAAACAAGCCACATTTCGCCGAAGGAATCTATAAAGGCGTTTGGGTCGATAGCGTTTGGATATTCGCCCCAGCCGCAGCGATAGTAGCCGTTATAATCCGTGAAAGGATAACCCCCCTCGCATCTTGAATTAATCAGGCTTTCATCCATATAGCCCTCGGCAATAAGGTCTTTCATATTTGTTTTTGAATAATCGTTTGCCTCGGTTCTCGGGCTCCGGAAATCCGAATCAAGCGCCTTTGCGTTGCTTGAAACATTGCTGTATATAAAAGAATCAACATATTTATACGGTCCTTCAATATCTTCCGAAACAGCAAGCCAGATAACGGAAGCCGTTGTTCCCCAAACAGAACAGCAGCCGTACAGGCAGTATTTCTTCATTGTTTCATTATAAATAATGTCGTTTGCCCAGCAGTTATATTCAAGCGGCTTTTCAATCCCGGTTTCAAGGATAACGGCGTTTTGATAATCCGTTGTCCATTTCAGGGGTTCTTCAAGATTTTCCTTCCAACTCTTACCGTCAACAGTCAGATAATTTTTGCCGTTTATCGAGGAATCAAGATTATTCCAGTTGATTAAATCGTTTGATTTAATCATTGCAAGATGCGAGCCGACTGCATAATAAGAGCCGTTGTTTGCCCTGATAATTGAAGGGTCGTGAAGGCAGGCGCGCTTTATTGAATTATCGGAATAAGCGTCTTTGGCAAGAGCGTAAAGGGAATTGATATTCATAGTTAATATTATTGATAAAGCCAATAAAACAGATATTATTTTTCTCATAAATTCAGCCTTTTTTTGTTGTTGAGCCCATCCCGCCGAGGCGGTTATCAGTTGCGTTATCGTCTTCGGTTATACCGAAAGGCATAAATACTCCCTGAGCAAATCCCGTTGACTTTTCAACGCAAAGACTATGATTTTCATCATAAGCGTCGCAGGAAATTTTTATCATAATATGACCTTCGTTTTCTGCGCCGTAATAATCGCTGTCGATAATTCCAACGGTGTTATCAAGTTGAATACGGTGCTTGAAACCAAGCCCCGAGCGCGGAAAAATATTCAGCACCCAGCCTTCATCAATTCTTGCTCTTATTCCCGTTGGAACAAGGAGGGTTGAATTCTTCTCAAGTTTTAAATCAACCGGAGCGAAAAAATCATAGCCCGCCGAGCCGATTGTTGCCCTGAGAGGAAGTTTTATTCCGTCATAAACGGCTTTAACATCATAAGAGTCGCCGAATGATTTTTTAAAATCTTTTTCAAACTGAGAAAAAGAAACTTTTTCAAATTTTGCTATTCTCTGCATAATAAGAACTCCTTTATATTATAAGACAAGTTAATAATAACACAAAGGAGTTTAATAGTAAAGAATATTTAATTTGGGTGTTTTTAAGGATTATAAACCAAAACTGATATTCAGCGCCTGATTGACTTTATTCATATCCTGATTATCAAGCGCGCCCATTTTATCTCTGAGGCGCTGTTTATCAATTGTTCGGACCTGTTCAAGAAGAACAACACTGTCTTTTGAAAGGCCGCATTCTCTTGCGTCTATTTCAATATGGGTCGGCAGATTGGTTTTATCCATTCTGCTTGTTATCGCCGCCGCTATAACGGTTGGAGAATACTTGTTTCCAACATCATTCTGAACAATCAAAACGGGGCGCACTCCGCCTTGTTCACTTCCGACAACGGGGCTTAAATCGGCATAAAAAATATCGCCTCTTCTGACATACATTTAATCACCTTATTTATTATGTTTTCAGTTATAGTTTTAACAATAATCCGTTTTTTTAATCATCTTATTCATACTATTCATAAATCATTTTAAAGGTGTTTGATGTCAAAAAACGAAATAAAACATATAATATCAGAGAAAGGAGAGATATTATGGAAGTATTTGAAGAACTCTTTAATCCGAGTTTTCTTGATAAAAATCAGAAGCGCCCCCCAATACCGAAGGACGCTTCTGTGACAATGGCATATGTTCCGCTCCAGGAAACGCTTGAAAGTTATTCTGCTGAAAAAGCGCTGAGTGAAGGAACGCTTTTTCCGGAACTTAATAAACCGTTCAAGCAGAGTGAAACGAATCCGAACCGCCTGAAACGCAGTT
>JAFYFO010000068.1 GCA_017543725.1 Eubacterium sp. | reverse complement strand
GTTCAACTTGCTCCGGGCTACCGCTTGTTTGCGCTTAACGACGACTATAACCTCAAAGAAAACGGCGAAGGCGGCTCGGGCTACAGCGACGATTGTATGGCTTGGATTATGGAGCAACTTGAAGACGCTCATAAAAACGACCAGTTTGTTGTTGCTATGACTCACCATCCGATGATTTCTCCGTCTCCTTTCTATTCAATAATCGGAAGCGGCGATATGCAGAAAAACCACGCTGTAACAAGGCAGATATTTGCCGATAACGGTCTTAATGTTATGCTTTCGGGTCACACCCATGTTCACGATATCAGTTACATAACAACCGAAAAAGGCAACAGATTCTATGATATTGCCTGCGGGGCTATGATTGGCTGTCCGCCTGCAATGAGAAATGTTATTCTCGACCCGAAAAACGGCAAAGTTGATGTTGAAACAATCATCATCAAAGAAGTTCCCGGTCTTGATACGGGCGGAAAACCTTTTGATGAATATATGAAGGGCTTCTTCTTCGGAATGATTGGCGGAGTTATAGACGCGCTTGCAAATGATTATAATAAGTTCATTGATTTTGCGCCTTCTTTCTCAATCAGCAAGGATAAGGCTAAAAAGTTAAAGCCCGTTCTTCATCCTTTCGGAAAATTCCTCAATAAATTAACATTCAAGAAAGTCTGGAAACTCTGCAAGAAGGAAAGCGGACTGAAAAAGGCGGATATCGAGGATATCAAGGATAAGAAAGTTGTTGATTTCATTCTTGAACTTGTCACAAATCTCTACTGCGGCGATTCGCCCTACGGACCCGAAACAAGGGAATATAAATTAACTTGCGGATTTCTCAATATAGTTGATTCCTTCCTTGGAGTTATTCATCTTGATATCGGCAAATTCCTCAAGGGCGCAACAAGCGTCAGAAGTCTTGTTGAACCGCTTCTCTGGAACAGCGGTTATTGCGATGCAAACGCAACTCTTCCTCTCTATCCCGTTTTTGATGAAGAAAACCCTGCACCCAAAGAGATGTTTGAAGAAAAAGAATTCGTTGACCCCGTTAAGAAGAGCAAAAAGGGCGTTTTAGTGCTTATCTGTCTGATTCTTATCGTTCTTCTTGCGCTTGCAATTGTTGCCGGACTGATAGCGCTTATTGTCTGGCTGATTATCCTTCTTGTCGGCTTGTTCTAAAAAAATATTGCAATAAGGGTTTATTGCTGATATAATATCTTTGTAAAAAATTTAACGCTGAAAAGCAAAAGGAGTAAAATTATGGCAGACGAAAAGAAAAAGTTTTCCCTCGGCGGTATTGATAATGCCGCAGAAGAAAAAGGTTCGGGCATCAAAGCGCTTTGGCAGTTTCTGAAGTTCATTGTTGTCAGCGGACTTGTAACAATTATTCAGTTGGTTCTTGCAAATGTTCTTCCTTTTATCTTTGATAAAGATGTTTTCAAGGTTGGACTTCCCGGATTCCTTCAGGGAATATTTGCACCGAATGTTGTTTTTGATGCATCAACAGCGGAAGGCGTTAAGCAGATTGGAAAATATGTTATCAACGGAACAATTGAAAACGGCGTTGTTATCGGCGGTATCGTAACTTGGGGATTCCTTCTTCCTTTCTTCCTTTCAAATCTTATCGCTAATATCTACGGCTTCTATCAGAACAAAAAAACAACCTTTAAATCAGACGCCCCCTGGTATAATTTTGCAATCTATATTGTTTTAATGATTGCTCTGATTCTCTTCTCAACATGGTTCCAGGGCTGGGTTGTCGGTCTTATCGCAAAGGCTCCGTGGGCTTGGCTCAATGCTGCGGCAAGAACAATTGCAGGACTTCTTGCAGGATTCATTCAGATGGTTGTTCTCTTCCCGATAGAAAAATTCGTTCTTCTTAAAGAAAAGAAAGAGGAAACAGAAGAAGCAGCAGAAGCAGAATAATTGAGTAAAAATTCAAAGCGCTGTCGGCAAAGTCCGGCAGCGCTTTCACTATTTCGGGAAATTTCTGTATAATATAAATGGTGGGAGTTTATGCATTTTATTGAATACAACAGGGAAAAGGCAGTTGCCTATGCCAAAAAGTGGGTGTTTGAAAGAAACCCCGAATATTTTGATTTTGAGGGTCTTGGCGGAGACTGCACAAATTTTGCCTCGCAGTGCCTCTATGCAGGATGCGGAGTTATGAATTTTCAAAAAGATTTCGGATGGTATTATATCTCATTGAATAACCGCGCTCCTGCGTGGACCTCGGCTAAATATTTTTATCGCTTTCTTATCGGCAACAGCGGGGAAGGTCCGATTGCCTCGGCAAGAGAACTTCATCAACTTAAAACGGGCGATTTTATTTCTTTGAAAAACGAATCTGAAATCTATCACACATTAATTATCGTTGGCTTTGAAAATGGAATTCCCCTTGTTGCGGCTCATTCCGCTGATGAATATATGCGCCCTTTAAACGCCTATGATTTCAAAGAAGCAAAAGGAATTCATATTCTCGGCGCAAATATTTTTTGAGTTAACATTCAATGCTTTCTCTGATATCGCCGAGGATTTTCTTTTCAATTCTTGAAACATAAGAACGGCTGATATTCAGCCTCTCTGCAACCTCACGCTGAGTGAGGGGCTTTTTATTGTTCAGCCCGTAGCGCAGAATGATTATCTCTCTTTCTCTTTCATCATCCATATTCATAATATAATCTTTTGCCTTTTCCCAATAGGCTTTTTTCTCGGTTTCCTCTGCTAAATCGCGGCTGTCCGATATCATTTCTTCTATCGTCAGCGGATTTCCGTCTTTATCGGTTTCAACCGCGTCGCTCAGCGAAATATCTCCCTCCTGCTTTTTCAGGGAGCGGAAATACATAAGAATTTCGTTTTCAATACATCTTGAAGCATATGTTGCAAGGCGCGTTCCCTTTGAATTATCAAAAGAGTCGATTGCTTTGATTAAGC
>JAFYFO010000067.1 GCA_017543725.1 Eubacterium sp. | reverse complement strand
TTTATTTTGCGGCAGGTTTCCATCCCGAAAATCTTGAAGGCTTCAGTCTTGATGATTTGGGCAAAATCAGGGAGATTTCAAAGGATGAAAAATGCCTTGCAATCGGCGAAATAGGGCTTGATTATCACTGGATGACTTCTTCAAAAGAAGTTCAGAAAGAGTTTTTTGCCGCTCAGATGGCGCTTGCAAACGAAGTTTCGCTCCCGGTTATCGTTCACGACAGGGAGGCTCACGGCGATACTCTCGAACTTCTCAAAGAGTTTAAGCCAAAGGGCGTTATGCACTGCTTTTCAGGCTCTGCGGAAATGGCAAAAGAGATAATAAAACTCGGAATGTATATTGGTTTAAACGGCGTTGTAACTTTTAAAAACGCAAGAAAAAGTCTTGAGGTTGTTCGTGAAATTCCGCTTGAAAGACTTGTTCTTGAAACCGATTGCCCCTATCTTGCACCCGAGCCGAACAGGGGAAAGCGCAACGATTCCTCCCTGATTCCCTTCATTGCCGAAAAAATCGGCGGAGTCCTGAATATGAGCGCTCAGGAAATTCTTGATATAACAAATCAAAACGCCAAAAGGCTCTTTGAAATTGAATAAACAAAACTGCAGACAGGCGGGTTTTCCGTTGTCTGCGGTTTTTTTATATACAATTTAAAGTATATGTTTTAAAAGTATATATTTGTATATAAATTAATTTGCTTTTTTAAAATTAGAGGTATATAATGAAGAGTGAAATAATTTTATATTGGGGAGTGATGATTTGGCGATTGCAACTTTTAAGAGATATGAAAAGAAATATCTCATAACCAAAGAGAAGTTGGACAAAATTCTGCCCACGCTGCTTGAATATATGGACCTTGATGAATTCTGCATCGGCGGTAATGAATATCGGATTTATTCCATTTATTACGATACGGATAACCACGATATTATCCGTCAGAATTCTTCAAAACCGTATTATAAAGAAAAAATGCGTATTCGCTCCTATTACGACAGAAAAGACCCCGAAGATAAAGTTTTTATGGAACTGAAGAAAAAGAGCAACGGAGTCGGCAATAAGCGAAGGATAAAACTCAAAATCAAGGAGATTGAGCCCTTTGTCAACGAGGGAATTCTTCCCGAAACAAACGATTATCTGTCCGCTCAGGTTGCAAAGGAATTGCAGTATTTTCTCAAAAAAAATAAAGTTCATCCCGCGCTCTATGTTCAGTACGACCGTCTGGCGCTTTTCGGAAAAGAAGATAAGGATTTTCGTATGACTTTCGACAGAAATCTCAGAACGCGGCGAAATAATTTTGTTTTGGGCGAAAGTGATGAGGATGAAATGCTTCTTCCCGAAAACACCTATATTATGGAAATCAAAATTCTCGGTTCAATGCCGATGTGGCTTGCAACCCTTCTCAGTGAAAACGAACTTTTCAGCCGCGGTTTTTCAAAATACGGCCAGGTTTATAAGCGCGACGCTCAACTGAGAAAACTTGAATACAGTTTTGAATAAGTAATTAAAAAAACGGAGGTTTTTATTATGAATGATTTTTTGTATGCTTTAACAAGCGGAGACTATGCCAGAGAAATAACCTGGCAGAATGTTTTAACCGTTGTTTTATCAGCGGCGGCAATCGGGCTTATAATCAGCCTTGTTTATTTGTTCACGCATAAAAAAGAAGGCTATTCCAAAGCGTTTTGCGAGTCGCTTATTCTTCTTGCTCCGATAGTCGGAATGGTTATATTTGTTATCGGTAATAATGTTGCAACTGCCTTTTCACTTGCAGGTGCGTTTGCGCTTGTTCGTTTCAGAAGTGCGCCCGGCGACCCGAAGGATATCGCTTTTGTTTTCCTCAGCGTTGCAATGGGCTTAACCTGCGGACTCGGCTATTGGATTTGGGCGCTTCTTGCAACTGCGCTTATTGTTGCAATCATCCTTATTCTTCATTTCACAAATTATGCAGGCAAGAAAAAGGATACATATGAACTCAAAATAACAGTTCCCGAAACCCTCAACTATGTCGGCGCATTTGATGAAACTCTCGGAAAATACACAACAACATTCAGAATGAAGAGAGTTAAGAGCGTTGATTTCGGAGCGCTTTTTGAAATAACTTTTGTTGTCACTCTTAAAGATTCGAATCAGATAAGAGAAATGCTCGACGATTTAAGAGCAATGAACGGCAATCTCAAGATTATGCTTTCGGAAGAAGAGAGCGTCAGAAGTTTCCATTTCCAATAAAAATCAAAAGAGTAAAATTATGAAAAAATCCAAAAAAATAATCTCAATAGCAATCTGCATAT
>JAFYFO010000066.1 GCA_017543725.1 Eubacterium sp. | reverse complement strand
TTTTCTTTAAATAAAAAAAGCACCCCCCGAACTTTAAGTTCGAGGGGATTTTTTTATTCGTTGTTTTTAAGAAGTTCTGTGATACATTCTCCGACTTTTCTTTGGTCTTCTTTAGTCAGTCTTCGGAGTTGCATAACTATCTGTTTTTCAAAAGTGTCGAGGTTGGTTATTTTATCCTCGCCGTAAACATTATTATTGAACTGAGAATTTGAAGAAATGCTTTGTTTTTCATCGTTTGGATTTTCAATTCCGCAAAGAGTGTATATTGAGATTTTATACATTTTCGCAATTTCATTGAGCGTTGCGATTCCGGGAACAGACCTTTCGTTTTCCCAATTTCTGTATGACGAGGCGTCAACACCGAGAGTTTTGGAAACATTTGCCTGCGAAAGTTCATATTTTTTGCGGTAGTATTTAAGATTGTCTGCAACATTCTTTCTGATTTTTGAGTTATTCAGGTCCAAGATTATCCCTCTTTTCGACTTATTTCATTTGAATTATACACAATAAGATATTTAATATCAAGAATTATAATAATATTTGACAAAAAAATTACAAAATGTTATCATATATAAGATGAATATTACAATAAGTAAACAGCGGTGGTTTTATGTTTAAAAGAATCG
This sequence comes from Eubacterium sp., assembly GCA_017543725.1. Taxonomy (GTDB): domain Bacteria; phylum Bacillota; class Clostridia; order Oscillospirales; family Acutalibacteraceae; genus Eubacterium_R. The sequence goes on along the minus strand of JAFYFO010000066.1, from coordinate 3,862 downwards.
CATCATTAATAATGTGTTTGATTATAACGGCGGGCATTTTTGCGCTGCCTTTCAGTGCTGCCGCTTCATCATACAGTCAAAAACTGCTTGACGAGGGATTTCCCGAAACCTATGTTGATTCGCTTGTTTCGCTTCACAGCAAATATCCGAAGTGGAATTTCAAGGCGTTTCAGACAAAACTTGACTGGGAAAACGCTGTTGACGGCGAGCGCAAGAAACATTCCAATCAGATTCTTTTGAAAACGGCTTCAAGAGGGGACGAATACTATTGTCAGTGCAGCGATTGCAAAGGAACAAACCACGCTTCCGAAGCGGCGGTTAAATACTATATGGACCCTCGCAACTGGCTCAGTGAGAAATATATTTTCCAGTTTGAATCAACCAAATACAGTTCCAAGGAAAACCAGAGCGGTGTTGAGGCAATAATAAAATCAACCTGGATGAAGAATTCTTATATAACATATAATTCAACCTCCTCCGTTTCAAAAACCTATAAGGATTCAGACGGAAACAAGGTTAAATATTCCTCTGCATTTTTAACTGCGGCAAAAGACAGCGGAATGAGCGCTTATTATTTAGCCTCAAAAGTTGTTCAGGAAGTCGGCGCTTCAAGCCCGACAACGGGCGGTTCCTGCGGAACAAGGGTTCCGTTTATCGGGATGTATAATTACTACAGTATCGGCGCATACAGCACCGCTATGGACGGTTTGCAGTGGGCTTCGGGATTTATGAAAGCGAAAAAAACAACAACGATTTATCCCGAATATGATGACAAAAAGAAAACCGTTAAGGGAAGCGCCTCCTCCGTTGCGGCGGGAACTTATATGAGTTATATAACCAAAGCGGGCGATTACTATAAAGTTAAACTTTATAAAGAGCAGAATAATTCATACACCAAAGACGGCAAAACAGGCTATGTTCTGAAAGCGGATTGCAACACCAATTATTTCACCTACGGCAGACCGTGGACCAATCCTTATAAATCAATTTATTACGGCGCAAAATTTATTGCAAAAGGCTATCTTGATTATCAGTATACGGGATATCTTCAGAAATTCAATGTTAATCCCAAATCGCCGTCGATTCATTCCCACGAATATATGACCAATGCCGACGGCGCTTCAAGCGAAGCGGCAATAACATACAGGGCGTACAGCAACGCTTCAATTCTTGATGAAGAAAAAACCTTTTATATTCCCGTTTTCAAGAATATGCCGAAGGAGAAATGCACTGTTAAGGAAGGCGGCGAAGAGGAACCTTCAAATCCCGTTAAAGGCTTAACTCTTGAGAGCAGAACGAAAACTTCATTAACTTTCAAATGGGATAAGTTTTCGGGAGCAACAAAATACTATGTTGATATTGTTAATCTGACAAAGTCAACTTCTTTCGGAAAAACCGTTACAACAAACAGCGCCTCGCTCAATAACCTGACGCCTGCTAACGAATATGCTGTCAGAGTCAGGGCGTACACCTCAAAGAACGGCTGGAGCGATTATTCAAAAACGAATATCAAGCACGCTCTCCCCGATAAAGCGCAGGGGCTTAAAGTTAAAAGCGTTGCAGACACAAGCGTAACTCTTAGTTGGAGCGTTATGCCCGGGGCGGACGGATACTATATTTACAGTTATAATCCTTCAAAAAAGCAGTACAGCAAAATCAAAACCGTGAGCGGCGGCACTTCGTCGGCTAAGGTTTCTTCAATCAAAAGCGCTGCGGAGCATCATTTTGCTATCGCTGCTTTCACAACCGATTCAAAAACCAAAACGGGCGCGAAGAGCGCAAAAGTTTCTGCAACAACAAAACTTAAAAAAGTTAAACTCAAATCCTTAACTTCGCCATCAAAGACCAAGATTAAAGCCAAATGGAGCAAGGCAAGCGGCGGAGAGAGCGGATATGAGATAATCTACGCAAGGGATAAGAATTTTAAGAAAGTTGTTGCAAAGAAGTTTATTTCAACAAAGAAAACCGTTTCATACACAGGCAAAAATTTCACCAAGGGCGTTACTTATTATGTTAAAGTCCGAACATATAAAACGGTTGACAAAAAGAAAAAATACGGCTCCTGGAGCAATATCAAATCGGTTAAATCAAAATAAAATAAAAAACGCTGTTCCGCAAGATGCGGGACAGCGTTTTTTTTATGCCTTATTTATCAAAATAGAGTCCGTCGCTGCAGCAGAATATTGAAACATCTTTAAAGCGGTAATATCTTTGAAGATACGGAATGTTTTCCTCAACATCGCTGACAATCAGACTTGATTTATCAATCTTTCTGACGCTGTTTTTGCAGCAGACGAAAATGTTTTCTTCGTCCGAAGAAACAAAATGCGGCTCTGAAAATGTTGAAGCGTCTTTGGAGCCGATTCTTATATCAAGCGCAAATTTATCGGCGCTGTATCTGATAACGCAGTTTTCATTTGTGCATACGCACCAGAATGCGCCGTTATCTTCGGCAAGGGAGTGAACGGGGGAGGAATTATATGAAAATTCCTTTGTCCATATAAGTTCTCCATCGCTTCCAAAAAGACCTGCCTGACCGTTTGGAAAAACAATCAAAACCGATTTATCTTCAAAAATAATTGTTTGGCACTGAATATAGTCAGCAATTGTTTTGCAGATTTTTTCATATGCCTGCCCGAATTTTTTCAGCAGGTATGCCTTTTTTGTTACAGCCTCTTTTTCTCCGCTTGAAAAATTGATTATATAATATTCAGGCTTGAAATTCGAGGAGTTGCTCAGCGGATTTTTCTGAACGAAAATCAGTTTATCCTCTGAAAATTTAACAACATCAATTATCTCTTTATTGTTTATCTTTTCCATAATCAGCCCTCGCCCTCTTCAGAATTTGCAAGATAACTGAGGGTCATAAGCGAGTCGGAAAGATGAACGCTTTCAACAAGCACTTCGGGGTGTGCCATTGCAATATCATAGTTTGAAAAATTCCAGAAATATTTAATGCCGAGTTTGCAAAGCAAATCCGTCAGTTCCTTCATATCGTTTGAAGGAATACAGATGATTGCACATTCGGGGGAATTATCAATGCAGAAATTTTCAAGATAATTGATATGGCGAACGGGAATTCCTTTGATAACCTTTCCCGAAATAGCCTCGTTTTTATCAAAAATTCCAACAAGTCTGAAGCCCCTGTCGCCGACAAAAACTTTTGATGCAATTGCTTTTCCGAGATTTCCTGCGCCGATAAGAATTGCTTTTGTCTGGCTGTCAATGCAAAGGATATCGCCGATTTGCTTATATAATTCGGGAACATTATAGCCGTAGCCCTGCTGACCGAAACCGCCGAAACAGTTGAAATCGTGGCGGATTTGCGAGGCGGTCAGCCCCATTCTTTCAGCAAGTTCTTTTGAAGAAATGCGGATGATTCCGTTGTTTTTCAGATTTTCAAGAAATCTGTAGTAGCGGGGAAGTCTTTTGATAACGGAAATAGATATATCATTTTTTTCCATATTTATCACCAATAGTCTTTATTTCATAATTTCGGTTATTGTTTCCATAACATAATCGCCGAACTCTTCGCAGGTGCAGCCTGTATCTCTTCCTGTTATAACAAGTTTCTTTTCTTCAAACATACAGATATCAAGTGCCTTTTCAAGCGCGTCTGCCTCTTTCTGATAGCCGATGTGGGAAAGAAGCATAACGGTTGCTCTGAGCATTGAGCAGGGGTCTGCATATGCTCCTCTGCCTTCGCTTATCATTCTCGGCGCTGAGCCGTGGATAGCCTCAAACATAGCGTATTTCTTGCCGATGTTTGCGCTTCCTGCAGTGCCGACTCCGCCCTGAAATTCAGCCGCCTCATCGGTTATGATATCGCCGTAGAGATTGGGAAGAACGAAAACTTTGAAAT
>JAFYFO010000065.1 GCA_017543725.1 Eubacterium sp. | reverse complement strand
CCGGATATAAGCACGAGATTGTTGAAAACTATCTTTCAGAACTTGATTCGAATATCAAAACCGCGCTTCAGCAGCCCCAACTCGGAACGGGACACGCAGTTATGCAGGCAAGGGAATTTATTTCGGGTCATATGGAAGACGATATACTTATCTTAAACGGCGACGGTCCGCTTATGGACGCCGAAACCATCAACAAGGCATATCAATACCATAAGGATAACAACAACGCGATAACCCTCATCAGCGCGGTTGTTGAAAACACGCACGGCATAGGCCACATCAAGCGCGATAAAAACGGAACTCTTCTTAAAATCGTTGAAGATAAAGACGCAACCGAAGACGAAAAGAAGATTATGGAAGCAAATGCGGGCGTTTACTGGTTCAAGGGCGAAGACCTGCTTTATGCAATCAATAATATCAAAAACGAAAACGCTCAGCAGGAATACTATTTAACAGACGCTCTTGAAATTCTTATCAGAAGAGGAAGGGGCAAGGGCGCGTATGTTTGCGAAAACAGCGAGGCTGTTCTCGGCGCAAACGACAGAATTCAGCTTATGGATTTAAACACCATTATGCGCAGGAATATTTATAACCGCCATATGCTTTCGGGCGTTGATATTCCCTGCACGGACGGCGTTATGATTGGCAGAAAAGTTAAAATCGGAAATTCCGCCCAGATTCTTCCGAACACAATTATTATCGGCGAAACGGAAATCGGCGAAAACTGCGTTATCGGACCGAACTGCTATATCAAGGATTCAAAAATCGGTGCAGGCGTTGTTCTTGACAACTGCAAAATCACCGATTCAACCATTGAAGACGGCGTTGACTGCGGACCTTTCGTTAAGGTCAGAGCAAATTCACATCTCAAAAAGGATGTTCATATCGGAAACTTTGTTGAGGTTAAAAATTCGATTGTCGGCGAAGGAACAAAATCCGCCCACTTAACCTATATCGGCGACAGTGATGTCGGCGCAGGGGTTAATTTCGGCTGCGGAACCGTTACCTGCAACTACGACGGCAAGAATAAAACACGCTGCAAAATCGGCGACGGCGCATTCATCGGCTGCAACACAAATCTTATTGCTCCCGTTGAAGTCGGCGATATGGCATATATTGCCGCAGGCTCAACGATAACAAACGATATTCCCTCGGACGCGCTTTCAATCGCAAGAGCAAAGCAGGTTAACAAAGAGGGCTGGGTAAAAAGGAAGAAGCCGTATAAAGAGAAGAAGTAAGTTGCGCGTTTCGCGTTTCGCGTTGTGTGCTGCGCACGGCTGATTTTTGTGCATAGTTAAAGGATTAATTAATGAAAAGAGAGAATATTAAAAAATTGCTCTGCCTTCTGATGTGCGTTGTTTTTCTGAGCGCTTTTGCCTCCTGCGCTGTGCAAAACAGCGAGGAGAAAACAACAACTCAGACGACGGCAACCTCAACCACTGTTCCCATAACGGTGACAACAACCGAGGATGAAAACACAACCTTTCCCGAAAACAAAACGAGGAAGATTTATAAGGGGCTTAGCAAGGATAAAAAGGGCGATTTCCCCTATAAAATCGCAACATATTCAACATATTATAATTCGGGCGACACAACGAGAACTCAAAACCTGAAAACCGCTGTTTCAAAGGTTAACAACATTGTTGTTCCGAAGGGCGAAGTTTTTTCGTTTAATCAGACCGTTGGAAAAAGAACCGTTACCGCAGGATACGAAACGGCAAAAGTTGTTTCCGACAGAGAGTTTGTTGACGGGCTCGGCGGCGGCGTTTGCCAGGTCAGTTCAACAATTTTTGAATGTGCGCTCAGAACAAACGCCGAAATTGTTGAAAGAACCTGCCACACACTTAAAGTCGGCTATGTTCCCCTCGGGGGCGACGCAACCGTTCAGTGGAACAGCAAGGATTTCAAGTTCAGAAACACAAGCGGCGCCGACTTCAGAATCAAAATGGCTTGCGATTCGGGAACGCTGACTTGCAGCATATATGCAAATAAAGATATTGATATCGGCGATATCAGCATTAATATCAGCCGCAGCGGCGACACATACACTTTAACAAGAAGCGTTAACGGCAAGCAAAACTATTCAACTTCAAGCCATTATCAGGAACAGAAAACAACAACAAAAAAAGCAAAAGAAAAGAAGAAGAAAAAGGATAAAGAGAAAACAACGAAGAAGGATAAAAAAGAAACCACTACTGAGAAAAACGATTAAAAAAGGCTGCTTCATTGAAAAACTATGAAGCAGCCTTTTTTAAACTATTTTTTCTTCCACACAGCATAAAGAGTTACAGTGCCTTTGTTTTTAGAAGTAAGGTTTTTTACGCTTTGTGCGTTTT
>JAFYFO010000064.1 GCA_017543725.1 Eubacterium sp. | reverse complement strand
AAACGGCATTGTTTCAAAAGACGATTTAAAACTGACAAGCGGAACATATTCAATAAACTCATCAGGCAATGCGCTTGAGGCAAATGATATTATTGCAATAGCAAACGGAGTTTATAACCTCAATTCTCAAAACGACGCTCTTCACAGCGATAACGATATAACAGTTGTTGACGGCACAATCAGCATAAAAGCAAAAGACGACGCATTCCACGCGGATAATATTTTAACCGTCAGCGGCGGGAAGATTAATGTTGAAGAAGCCCATGAAGGTCTTGAAGGAAAAGAAATATATATAAGCGGCGGAGACATTTCTGTTATTACGGATGACGACGGAGTTAACGCAGCAGGCGGAAACGATTCAAGCGGAATTCAAAACGGCGGTTTCAAAGATGAATTTTCTTCACAGGACGGCGTTTTGATTTCAATCAGTGGCGGTAAACTCTATGTTAACTGCGAAGGCGACGGACTTGATTCAAACGGCGACCTTGAAATAACAGGCGGAGAAATAATTGTTGAAGGACCTCAGAATTCAGGCAACGGCTCGCTCGACTATAACGGAAGCGCATCAATCAAAAACGCAACGCTTCTTGCAATCGGCTCAAGCGGAATGGCAATGAATTTCAGCGAGGCGGGGCAGGGCTCTGCACTTGTTAATTTCGGCGCTTCATACAGCGAAGAAAAAATAACCGTTTCGGATTCAGACGGAAATGAAATATTCTCATTCAATTCAACAAAAACCATCAGCAGTGTTTTATTCAGCGCTTCTTCACTTGAAAAAGGAAAAACCTACACTATATCAATCGGCGACGAATATCAGACGATAACGCTTAACGATTATATCTATGGAAGTTCAAACGGCTTCGGAATGGGAAATATGAGATAAAAGAAAACAAACTTTGCGCAAAGAATGTGCAAAGTTTGTTTTTTATGCTTTTGAAAATTCGGATTTGATATATTTAAGATTATATTTTCCGTTGCTGATGTCTTTCAGTTTTTCATCAAGGGCGATTTGCATAGTTTCTTTAATGGAAAAGGTTATTTTAACGCTGTCTGCAAATTCAGTGTTTATAATATTTGCACCGAATTCGGAAAGAAGAATATTCATTCTTTCATAAAAGCCGTATTCAACCGTTGTTTCAAAAATTCCGCACTGCGCCATTGTTATAATGTTTCCTGCTTCAAGGGCTATCTTTGAAGTGTGGGAATATGCTCTGACGAGTCCCCCTGCTCCAAGCAGAGTTCCGCCGAAATATCTTGTTGCAACAACGCAGACATCAACTATTCCTGCTTTGAGAATAACATCAAGAACGGGAACGCCGGCTGTTCCGCTCGGCTCGCCGTCATCGGAACATCTTTGAATATTATTTTCTCTTAAAACAAAGGCTGAAACATTATGCGTTGCGTCCCAGTGCTTTGATTTGATTTTATTAATAAACTCCTGAGCCTCTCCAGCAGTTTTAACCGGGCAAACATACCCGATAAACCTTGATTTCTTTTCAATGAAAAAATCAGAGGCTTCATTTTCAACTGTTTTATATTCCTGCATAATTCCTCAACGAAAAACAAAGGCAACAGTTTCCTGTTGCCTATTTTACTGCAATATTTTACGCTTTCTTTGCGATTCTCTTGTTGAATCTGTCTACGCGTCCGCCTGTGTCAACAAGTTTTTGTTTACCTGTGTAGAAAGGATGGCATTTAGAACAAATATCAACTCTCATATCGCCTTTAGTGCTTTTTGTTTCATATGTTGCACCGCAAGCGCATCTAACAGTACATGTTTCGTAATTAGGATGAATTCCGTCTCTCATTAAATTTCACCGCGCTTATTATCTAACGCGACAATTAGAGCAAAGAGCATTTGAAAATGCAAGACTTTT
>JAFYFO010000063.1 GCA_017543725.1 Eubacterium sp. | reverse complement strand
TGTTTTTGCAACAATGAAATTAAGCCCGACATTGCGCCTTTTCGGAATAATAATTCCGTGAGCGCCGCAAGCCTCGGCGGTTCTTATGATTGCGCCGAGATTATGGCTGTCTTCTATTTCATCGCAAATTATTATGAAGGGCGCTTCTCCTTTTTCTTCGGCGAGGGCTAAAATATCCTCAACGCTTGAATATTCGTGGGAGGGAACATTTGCCGCAACACCCTGATGATTTGCCCCTGCGCAGAGCGAATCGAGTTTTCGCCTGTCAACATTCTTAACAACGATTTTCTTCTCTTTGCAAAGCGCAAGAATATGGTTTATCGAGCCCTCTCTTTCGCCGTTTGCAACAAGAACATTTTCAATTTCGCGACCGCTTTTTATTAGTTCCAAAACGGCGTTTCTGCCTATTATTAGATTATCGTTATTCTTGATTTTTTCGTCTTTCATTTCAATACATCCGCCACAAATTATTTAAAAATAATTATAACATTATATAGTTGTTTAGGCAACATAAAGTTGACATTATCCTTTAAGCCAACGGGCAATATCAACGATTTTTATGCCTTGATAATCATATTCATCGTGCCTTGTTCGTGCAATTATCATTTTGGGATATGCGTCCTTTATTTTGAGAAGTGATTCATATTCTCTTTTGAAAGTTTCCGGATTGCTGATATCATCACTTACCTGAATATAAATTTTCTCACCGCCGCGCATTGCGATAAAATCAACCTCTTTTTCATAGAGTTTGCCGACATACAACTCATAACCGCGCCTTAAAAGTTCTATGCAAACTATGTTTTCATAGAGTCTTCCGTAATCAAGGTTTCTGCTTCCGAGTTTTGCAAAGCGAATTCCAGTGTCGCAAAGATAATATTTATCCGCAGTGTCTAAATATCTTTTTCCTTTTATATCGTATCGTTTGATGTCATAAAAAACAAACGCATCGCACAGGTGTTTAACATATTTTCCGATTGTTTTATGATTGGTTTCGATATTATTTGAATTAAGGGTGTTGGAAACCTTGTTGGGCGAAGTCAAATTGCTGATGTTATCCATAAGAAATTCCGATAAACGCTCAATAACATATGTGTCTGTCAGGTTATATTTCTGGACCAAGTCGCGGGTTATAATCGTTTCATACACTTCGGTTATATATCTGACTCTGTCCTGTTCGTTTTTATAAAGATACGAGCCGGGAAAACCGCCTTTTACAGTGTAGTTATCAAACAACCTGTCGATATCGTTTTCACTGTCGTAATACTGACAAAACTCCGCAAAACTGAACGGAAAAATATGAAGTTCAATATATCTTCCGGTAAACAAGGTTGCAAGGTCGGCGCTGAGCAGAAAGGCATTTGAACCGGTGATATACAAATCATATTTACCGCTTGAATAAAGGCTGTTGACAGCAATCTCAAAGCCTTTGCACAACTGAACCTCATCAATAAAAACATAATTGTTTTTATCAGGGAAAAAATTGTTTTCAACATAATCGTTAAGATGATGG
>JAFYFO010000062.1 GCA_017543725.1 Eubacterium sp. | reverse complement strand
ATAATAAAAGATAAAGATAGTAAAGGATCAATTAATTGTCAGAAAAAGTCTATAGATGATATCTATAAATATAAAGAGTTATTGGATATGGGTGCTATTACACAAGAAGAATTTGACCAAAAGAAAAAAGAATTATTAGATTTATAAATCAGAAAAAAGGAAGTAACTGAGGGCTCAGATACTTCCTTAAAATTGTTTATTTTATATATCTTTTCAGCCTGTTTGTCAGCAGTGCTGCGAGGATTATCTTAACCGCGTCGGGCAGGAGGAAGGGGAAAACGCACCAGCCGAGTATTGTTGCGAGGCTTGCGGGCTCGTTTGTTTTTGCATAAACGATTGCAAACCACGCTGTTCCGAAGGTGTAGCAAACCAAAACGCCGCCGAGCATTGCAAGTGCGATTGCCCAGAGTTTTGAAGTTTTATCGGAAACGATTCCGACTATAAAGGCTGTGAAAATAAAGCCTATAATATAGCCGCCGGTTGAGCCTGCAAGAGCGCCGATTCCGCCTTTGAAACCTGAGAAAACCGGAACGCCGATAGCGCCGAGCAGGATATAAATAACAACTGAAAATGTTCCTTTTTTTGCTCCGAAAAGCCCTGCAACAAGGCAAACGCCGAGAGTCTGAAGGGTTATCGGAACTGTCAGCGGAATTGAAATCCACGAGCATATTGCAATCAGCGCCGCGGATAATCCGATATAAACAAGGTCAAGTGTTTTGAATTTTTTATTTGTTTGTTTTTGCTGTGTTTCTGTCATTTTTATGCCTCGAATATCAAATTTTTGGGAGAGTACACAGACTCTCCCTTTTATATTTCTGTATTAATTATAACTGATTGAGCGCCTGCTCGATATCCTCGATAATATCTTCTGCGCTTTCGATTCCGCAGGAGAAACGAATAAGGTCGGGGCTTACTCCGCATTCTTCAAGTTGCTCATCCGTTAACTGACGGTGGGTTGTTGAAGCAGGGTGGAGGCAGCAGGTGCGCGCGTCTGCAACATGGGTGACGATTGCGGCGAGTTTGAGCGAGTCCATAAATTTTGTTGCCGCTTCTCTTCCGCCTTTGATACCAAATGAAACAACGCCGCAAGTTCCGTTTGGCATATATTTCTGAGCAAGGCTGTGCTGTTCATCGTCTTCAAGCATAGCGCATTTAACCCAGGTTATTTTATCGTTTGATTTAAGATATTTTGCAACCTTGAGCGCGTTTTCGCAGTGACGGGGCATTCTGAGGTGAAGTGTTTCAAGTCCGACATTGAGAAGAAAAGCGTTTTGAGGAGACTGGATTGAGCCAAGGTCCCTCATAAGTTGAACGGTTGCCTTCGTTATGTATGCGCCCTTGCCGAAAGCCTCTGTGTAAACCAATCCGTGATAGGATTCATCGGGAGTGGTGAGACCGGGGAACTTATCGTTCTGAGTCCAGTCGAAATTACCCGAATCAACAACAACGCCGCCGATTGTTGAAGCGTGGCCTTCCATATATTTGGTTGTTGAATGAATAACAATATCCGCACCGAATTCAAAGGGACGGCAGTTGATTGGAGTTGCAAAAGTGTTATCAATAATAAGCGGAATTCCGTTTTTGTGAGCAACCTTCGCAAAGGTTTCAAAATCAAGAATATCAAGGCTCGGATTTGAAATTGTTTCACCGAAAACAGCCTTTGTGTTTGGCTTTATTGCCGCTTGAATTTCTTCTTCGGTTGATTGGGGTGAAATGAAAGTGAAATCAATTCCGAGTTTCTTCATTGTTACATTGAAGAGATTGAATGTTCCGCCGTAGATTGCGGATGAAGAAACAATGTGGTCGCCTGCCTGGGCGATGTTGAATATCGAATAAAAACTTGCCGCCTGACCCGAAGATGTCAGCATTGCCGCAACGCCTCCTTCGAGTGCCGCGATTTTTGCGGCTGCATAATCGTTTGTCGGATTCTGAAGGCGGGTATAGAAATATCCCGGAGCCTTTAAATCAAACAAATCTCCCATAGCCTGCGAGGATTCATATTTAAAGGTTGTGCTCTGCACAATCGGAATAACCCTCGGCTCGCCGTTTTTAGGATGATATTCACCCTGTACGCAAATTGAATCAATTTTCATTTTTTTGTCCTCCTTTTGAAAAGTTAATTCTTTAAAACAACGGTTGTGAGCGACCTTGCAGGAATGCAGATTGCTTCATCCGTGCTTGCGTTCTGGAAATTCTTTAAATCCATTGTTTCGCTTGTTACATATGTTGAAAATTCTGAAAACTGAGAATTATTAACTCGGGTGTATTCAATAGTGTCTGAATTGTTGATATAAATTATTGCAACGCTTCCGTCCGGATTGAGGAAGGCGAGTTGCTCAATATAGTTATTCTTATCGTCGCCCTCGTTTGAAATATTATCATTATCATCATGGAAAGTCCAGTGATAAACGCGGTTTGTGTGAAGGTCTGAGCCAAATCCCGAAGCGGTGTCAACCTGAATTCTCTTTGCGCCGACATCAACGAATTTCGAGAAGTTGCCCAGGCACCAATAGCGCTTGGAAGTTTGAACATCGCTGTGGTTGTTTGCATTGATAAGAATGAGATTATCGGGATATACGCCCTTTGCGCAGGCTGTCCACCAATCCCATTCAACAGCGTTAAGAATTGTGAAATCCTGATACATAATATCAGCCATTGCAAGACCGTAGTCAATAGTCATTCCGTTTGTGTTGCCTTCATTCTGAATATGACCCAGAACACCCGTGTTTGTGTCGTTGGTCATCTGGCAGTATTCGGAGCATTTAACTTTCTGTCCGTAGAATTCTCCGCTGAGAGTGTCTGCAACAACATGGCGGTCATATTCGCTGCACCAATAGGAATGGGTGTCGAGATAATTTGTATAACTTCTTATATTTGCATTGTTGCTTGCAAAGCCTTCGCCCTGCTTTCTGCCCCATCTGTCCAAAGAATCATAATCCTTTGAAGAGAAGAGATTATCAATGAAATTATTGAAGAGCCACTGATGATTGAGTTGAGCACATTCCCAGACGGCAAGTTCAACTTTGCCGTTGAGTTTTGGATTGTTTTTAAGGGTTGGAACCATATAGTTGTTATAAAAATCCCTTGCTTCCCACCATTCAAAGTGGCAGCCTTCCTGGCCGTGGGACTGGCTTCCGTCGCCGTTGTACCACGCTCTCCAATCCCATTCGGGCTCATTTATCGGAGAAATCTCCGTTATATTATAGCCCTCGTCAATAAAATGCTCTGCGCACTTTGCAGTGAAATCGGCAAAATCCTGATATTTTGACGAATCAAGGTTTGACGGCCCCTCCGCGTCCTGAGTGCTGTATGTTTTGCCGTTTTTAGTCATAAAATACGGCGCTGAGTTTGAGAAAAGCGTTATTTTCAGATTTGGATTAAACTGAACAGCCAAATCAAGGCAGTTCATAGCGCCGGGGTCGTTATCCCAGTCGTATGAGCCGTCGCTCTTCATAAAGCAGTGGGTTCTTGCGCCTGCGTTATAAAGACCGTAATCCTTCTGGTCCTCGCTTCCTGCGCCGAGATTATATCTGATTATATCAAGACCGATGCCGTTATCCTCTGAATAGAGCATTTCCATAATCTTATCGGCATTTTCCCAGGTTCCAACCTCCTGCGCCCACCAGCAGGCAGAAGCGCCGAAACCTTCGATTTCCTGATATGTTCTTGAAGTGTCGATAGTTGTTTCTTTATTATCGGTGTTTATATTTCCGATGGCTTTCTTTATCAAAACAAAGTCTTTTGCGTTGATAACGCCGTCGGCATTGATATCAACCTTTGAGGAATAGTTTGCCTGAGTAAACTTGCTATCTCCTGCAACGGTGCTTATTGCGGGAATAAAATCGCAGGCAAGTTCAAAAGCGGAGGAATAATAGTTTTCATCGCCGCAAACGGCGCATCTGTATATAGCGTTTCCGCCGCTTTCGCCGATGCACTGATAGCGGTGACCGAGTTTTGCAACGAAATCGGATTTGTATTCGTTTTGCATACAGTATTTGCAGCCGTAGCGCCTGAAACCGTCTTTAGTGCAGGTTGGCGCAACGGTTGAAGTTTCGTATTGATGATTGCCGCCTTTGCAGTAATAAAACCAGTTGCAGCGATATTTTTCGCGCATTTCGTGAACATAGGAGTTAACGCCGATGTCCATACCGTCAGGCCCCAACATTCTTAAATAAAATTCGCGGTCGCCTGTTCCGAAAGCATTATCGCCGATTTCAACTTTTTCAGTGTTTGAAAAGGTTATGTAGTTAAACTTTGTCCCTGAAAAAGCGCCTTCTTCTATATAGCGCAGATTTGAAGGAAAGTTGAGCCAGTAGGTTGTGTTTTTGCATTTATAAAACGCATATTGGCGTATTCTCAGCGGCTTTTCGCCTTCTTCAAATGTTATGTGGTCAAGGGCATAGTTTCTTTCAAAAGCCCAGTCCCAGATTGATTCAAGCGTGCTGTCGAAATCAATATATCCGAGATTTGTGCAGTCGCCGAAAGAACGCCAGCCGATTTCGCGGATATTTGTGAAATCAACTCTTTCAATGCTTGCGCAGTCCTTAAACGAATCGGAAGTTGTTGAGCAAAGCCCGTTTGTCTGAGAAAAGTCAACGAATTTTATAACATTGTAAAACATATCCCAGGGGCGTTCGCCGACTGCGTAGTATTTCATATCTCCCGAGCCTGTGAACCAGAGTCTTTCGTCGTTAAGGCTATAGTTCCAGGTGAGTTTTTTATCGGAATAGGTGTTATCCGAACATTCGCCGCTTCTTTCGCTCCAGCCGATAACATTATATGTGTTTTCAAAAGCGGATTTAATATTTCCGTTATCCGAAATAATTGTTCTGAGGCTTGTGCAGCCGTCAAGAGCGGAGAAGGAGCCTGATGTGTTTATCCAGTGAATTCCCGTTCCGAGCCCGATAACAACAAGGGAGGAGCAGTTTTTGAAAAAGTTTGCGGGAACTCTGTTTAAACTTGATGTTGTGTCTATTCTTTCAATATATGCTTTTCTCAGTGATATACAGCCCTCAAAGGCGTTGTTCCAGATATATGTGCAGGTTGTAGGGAGCATTGCACTGTCGAGTTTTTCGCAGTACTGAAAAGCGTATGCGCCGATTGTGTCTATGCTTCCGAAATCAACATCAACTATGCTTTTGCAGTTATAAAATGCAGAAGAGCCTATTGTTGTAACACCGCTTTGAATAACAACATTTTTAATAAGACTTCTGTTGTTATACCAAGGTGCTCTGCCGCTGTCGGTGTTATAGTAATTGCTCATTTTTCCGCTGCCGCTTATGGTCAGAACACCGTCGCTGTCCAGAACATAATTAAGGCTGCTGCCGCAACTTCCGCTTTCAACGGTTGTTGCAGCGTTTGCAAAAATGAAAGTATTTACGGAAACTGAAAGCGTTAATAAAACGCTCAGTAGTATTGAAAGGGATTTTTTTGCTGTTTTCATTTTTTCCACTCTGCCTGATTATTTTTATCGTAGATTATTTTAAGTCCGTTGATTAAAAGATTTTCTTCAAAATCAACCTCGTGTTTGCAGTTTTTTGCAATTGCTCTGCCGAGACCGCCCGTTATAACAACATTTGCTTTTTCGCCGAGTTCGTCCTCAAATCTGTCTATAAATCCGTCAAGCATTGCCGCAGTTCCGATAACGGCGCCCGATTTAAGGCTTTCGATTGAATTTGTTCCGATAACATTTTTCGGCGCGGTTAAATCAATCTGGGGAAGAAGAGCCGTTCCCGAGGAAAGAGCGTTGAGCGAGGCTTTAACGCCCCCTGCAATCATACCTCCGAGGAAATTGCCGTTTTTATCAATAACAAATCCTGTTGTTGCCGTTCCCAAATCAAAGATGATAATTGGGCAGGGGTATTTTTCTTTTGCCGCAACAGCGCCGACAACAAGGTCCGCTCCGAGTTGCGAAGGGTCGTCAATCTTTATTGAAAGCCCTGTTTTTATTCCGGGACCGACTATCATAGCGCTGACGCCCGTTATGAGTTTTATCGCTTTTTTCAGCGTGGCGTTCAGCGGGGGAACAACGCTTGAAATAATTGCGCCCGAAATGTTTTCAATATTATGAATCTTTAAAAACGAGTCGATTTTCATCGCATATTCAACTTCTGTTTCAAAAATATTTGTTGAAAGCCTTCCCGTTGTTATGATTTCTTCGCCGTTTAAAACACCCAAAACGATATTGGTGTTGCCGACATCAACTGCAAGTAGCATAATTTCACCCTGAATTTTCAAATTATCACATATACATAATAGCATAAATAATT
>JAFYFO010000061.1 GCA_017543725.1 Eubacterium sp. | reverse complement strand
GATAAATCAACATCCATAACCGGAACGCCCGTTAAATCTTCAAGATACTTATATAAAGTCGGGTTATCGTGACCGAGTTCATCAAGTTTGAGAAGGGTATCGTGAAGGGAGTTTTTGAAGTCGAAATGAGTTGTGTATGTTCCCTTTTTCTCATCGTTTGAGGGATACTGAATCGGGGTGAAATCCTCAACAGTATACTGACTCGGAACAACAACCATTCCTCCGGGGTGCTGACCCGTTGTTCGCTTGATTCCCGTGCATCCCTTTGTTAACCTGTCTATCTCCGCTCTCGGAGTTATTCTCAGCAAATCCCTTTCTTCAAGATATTTGCAAACATATCCGTAGGCGGTTTTATCCGCAACGGTCGCCATTGTTCCCGCTTTAAAGACATATTCTTTTCCGAAGAGTTCTTCGGTGAATTTATGTGAGCGCGATTGATATTCGCCTGAGAAATTAAGGTCGATATCGGGCGCCTTATCGCCGTCGAATCCGAGGAAGGTTTCAAACGGAATTTCGTGACCGTCACGCTTCATCGGCTCGCCGCATTCGGGGCAGTTTTTAGCAGGCAAATCAAAGCCTGAACCGTATTCGCCGTTTAAGAAAAACTCGCTGTGTTTGCATTTTTTGCAATAGTAATGCGGAGCAAGCGGATTAACCTCGGATATTCCTCCGAAATGTGCGGCAAGCGAAGAGCCGACAGAACCACGCGAACCAACAAGGTATCCGTTTCTTTCGCTCTCTTCAACAAGTCGCTTTGCGATAACATATAAAACGCCGTAGCCGTTTGAAATAATTGAATTAAGTTCTCTTTCAAGCCGCTTTGCAACATATTCGGGGACTGGGTCGCCATAGAGTTCCTTTGCCATACTCCAGCATTTTTCGGTTAATTCCTCGTCCGCGCCTTCAATGCTCGGCTGGAAAGTTCCGGGCGGAATCGGCGGAATATCGTCCTGAATCATATCGGCAATCTTATTAGGATTATCAACAACAAATTCCTGCGCTCTCTCGCCCGCCCAGGCAAAGTCCTCAAGCATTTCATCGGTTGTTTTGAAATAAAGCGGCGCCTGCAAATCAGCGTCGTCAAACTTCATTGAAGCCATAATGATTGCTCTGAACTTAGCGTCTTTTTCATCAAGAAAATGAACATCCCCCGTTGCAACAACAGGTTTTTTCAACTTGTCCGCAACGGCAATAATCTTTTTGTTTATATCAATAAGGTCTTCCTCCGAATTAATATGCGAAAACTGCTCTTTTTCGGAGCGAATCATAAACGCGTTGTTGCCGTTTGGCTGGATTTCGAGATAATCATAAAACGAAGCGATTCTTTCAACTTCTTCATCGCTTTCACCGCGGACAATCGCCTGATAAAGTTCGCCCTGTTCGCAGGCTGAGCCGATTATCAGCCCTTCCCTTTTCTGAGCAAGAAGGGATTTCGGAATAATCGGACGGGCGTTTGTGAAGGTTTTAACATTTGAATGGGAAATCAGTTCGTAAAGATTCTTTCTTCCGTATTTCCTCTCTTCTTTCGGAATGCTCTCATCCATCGAGGTATCCTCTTTAACAAGAAGAATTATATGATGCCTTCTGTACTGACTGCGTTTGAGAGTCATAAAATCGGGATAGAGTTCATCGTCAACAAGATAACCCTCCATACCCAAAATGAGTTTTATGCCGTTTGCCTTTGCCGCGCCGTACGCTTCGGGAAGCGCCTGAACAACACCGTGGTCTGTT